>JAJYGW010000022.1 GCA_021790615.1 Actinomycetes bacterium
GCGGGATGCTGTGGTCGTACTCTGGATCGTAGATCGAGAAGATGTCGTTGCCGAGCAGGCCGTCCCCGTCGAAAACGACATCCCTCATCTCATGGCGTCCGGCGATGTAGCGCAACGCTTGACGGACGTTCACGTCGTTGAACGGTGCCACGTCGACGCGCATCGTGAACGGCGTGAAGCCACCCGCCGGTGAGACGAGGACTCCGTAGCCAGCCGACTTCACCGAAGTCGACGCGGAAGCAGAGAGCAGGTTCACGACGTCGGCGCTCCCGCCCTCGAGGGCATTGATCTGCGTCGTCTCGTCGGGATAGTCGGTGATCACGACCTGGTCGAAGTACGGCCCGGGGCTCTCCCAGTAGTGCGGGTTGCGGACGAAGGTGCTCTGGAGCCCGGGGGTAAAGGATTTGTACATGAATGGGCCGGTGCCGATTGGATGCTTCGGATCGTAGCCTACCGGAACGATATTGAGGTAGTATTCGTACCCTGCCATTGCTTCGACGAGCGAGGCGTATGGTGCAGAGAACGGTAAGGAGACCGTGTAGGTGTCGAGCTTCTTCGCCTCGTTGATCTTGAGTCCGACCAGCATCGATGCGCCGGGGTAGTTGTTGCGCACGATCCGGTTGATGCTGAACAAGACGTCGTCTGCGGTGAGCTCCTTGCCGTTGTGGAAGAGAACGCCCTGCTTGGTCCGAACGGTCCAGACCGTCGCGTTGGCGTTCGGTGTGATCTCCTGGGCGAGCGCGAGCTCCGGGACCACGTCAGGCGTATAGCCGACCAGCGGGTTGTAGAGCTGGAGGATCCGGGCGAAGTCGACGTTGTTGATGCCCTGTTGCGCGTCGAGGGTGTCCGAGCTCGACCCGCCCGAAAGCGCAGCGCGCAGCGTCCCCCCGCGCCGCGGTCTCGCGGTCGCGACGGAGGTTGCCGGACTCGAGGTCGTCGTGGTCGACGGCGTGGCAGACCCGCATGCGGCGAGGAGGCCGCCGGCGCCGAGGGTCGCGAGAGCAGCGGTGCTCCCCGTGAGGAAGCGCCGCCGGCTGAGTGGCTGGTAGGCGGGCGAGGCGAGCGGGGTCGGGGGAGTGTCGGGCATGGGGTTGGCCTCCTTGTGCGGTCGGTTGCTGAGTCGGCTGACGGTCCCCTTCGGGTGGGGGTGGCGGCGGCTTGTCGGAATGACGCTCTCGAGGGACTGGGTGGGCTGTTCGTGGGTGGACGCGGGATTCGAGGAGCCGCTGGCGCCGGCTCAGGCGCGACCGGCCGCGGCGTGTCCTGCTGCTGGGGCCTCCTCGGGAACGTCCTCGAGGAGGCGTTGGGTGTAGGGGTGCGTCGGGTGATCCAGGACGTCGGCCACGGAGCCCGACTCGACGATCCTCCCCTGCTGCATGACCATGACGTCTTGGGCGATGCTGCGGACCAAGGCGAGATTGTGCGTGATGAAGAGCATCGCGAGCCCGCGTTCGTGTTGGAGGTGGCGGAGCAGCTCGACGACCGCGGCTTGGACGCTGACGTCGAGGGCCGAGGTGATCTCGTCGCAGATCAGCAGCCTGGGTCCGAGGACCAGGGCGCGAGCGATCGCGACTCGCTGGCGTTCCCCGCCGGAGAGCTGGTCCGGGTAGCGCTCGAGGACCTCAGGCGGCAACGCGGCGGATCGGAGTGCCTCGACGACCCGCTCGAGTCGCTCGGCCGCCGAGACCCGTTCGAACTCCTCGAGAGGTTGGGCGACGAGCCCGCCGACCGTGCGGCGGGGGTTCAGGGACGCGTAGGGGTTCTGGAAGACGTACTGCAGCCCCCGTCGGGCCGCGACCGACCGACCCCGCACCCCCGTCGGGAGCCGCTCCCCCGCGAAGCAGACCTCTCCCTGCCAGCGGGAGTGGAGCCCCGAGATACATCGAGCGAGCGTGGTCTTCCCGGAGCCGGACTCGCCCACGACGGCGAGGCACGCGCGCTCGGGAACCGCAAGCTCGATGTCGTACAGCACCGCTCTCGCCCCGTAGGCCGCGGTCACGCGCCGGAGCTCGAGGAGGGGCGCCCCGGCGCCCACGGGACGGAAGTCGGCGGACGCCGTCGGTGCATCGACCCCCCCGCGTGGAGTTGCCTGTCGACCTGGTCTCCCCGCCTCGACGAGGACACACCGAGCGCTGTGGCCGGGGCTCGCCTCGAACAGTGCCGGGAGTTCGTCGCGGCACTCGGGGAGGACGTGTGGACATCGGTCGGCAAAGGCGCAGCCCTGTGGCCAGCGGCCGGGGCGGGGTGGGATGCCGGCCATACCCCGCAGGGTCCGGGTCTCGGTCGGGGAGGGAACCGCGTCGAGGAGACCGATCGTGTAGGGATGCGCGGGCGTGTTGAAGACCGCCTCGGTGTTCCCGAGCTCGATGACTCGACCGGCGTAGACCACCGCGACGCGGTCCGCAAGGGTGCTCACGACGACGACGTCGTGGCTGATGTACACCGCTGCGACGCGGTACGTCCGGCAGAGCTCGCGCACGGTGTCGAGCACCCGGCGCTGGGTTGTGACGTCGAGGCCAGTGGTTGGTTCGTCGAGCACGATCAGCGAGGGCCTGCAGGCAAAGGCGATCGCGAGCGTGACCCGTTGCTGCTGGCCGCCCGAGAGTTGGTGGGGGTACGCAGCCAGGAGCTCCGGTGTCATCGGGAGCCCTACCTCGGTGAGCACCTCGGCCACCCGCTCCCGCACCTCTCGACCCCGCCCGTGTGCCGCGAGCACCTCCTCGAGCTGGGTGCCGATCCGCAGCGCCGGGTTGAGCGCGGTCCCCGGATCTTGCGGGACGTACGCGAGCGCAGCTCCCCTGAGGCGCCGGAGCTCCCCCGGCGAGAGCTCGAGGAGGTTCGTCCCGTCGAGACGTACGGACCCGCCCGCGATGCGCAGGCCGCGTCGGGCGTGTGCGAGCAGTGCGAGCCCGAGGGTGGTCTTCCCGGAGCCGGACTCGCCGACGATGCCGAGGATCTCGCCAGCGCCCACCTCCAGGCTCACATCCTCGACGACCGACAGCGCGGAACCGGTGGTCCGGACGGTGAGCTGGCTCACCGAGGCGCGCGCTGCCAGGCCCGACAGGTCCTGGTGCGCCGGCTCCGGCCGCGGCGTCACTCGCTCGCCATCCCTGCGGGCAGCTCCGCCCCGCCGATGCGTTCGCCCACGACCGCCTGCTCGGCTCGGTCGACGCCGAGCGCGACGCGTGCAACGGCGTCGGTGAACGTGTTCAGCCCGATGGTGAGGAGGGCGATCAGCGCCGCAGGGGCGACGACGGCCCAGGGGTTCTCCGACAGGCCAATCCGGTTCTCGTTGATCATCAGGCCCCAGTCGGGGGCGGGCGGTTGGATGCCGAAGCCGATGAAGGAGAGGCCAGCGATGATGACGATCGAGTAGGTCATGCGGAGGCCCGTCTCCACCATCAACGGTGTCACCAGATTGGGGAGGATCTCCTTTGCCATGACTCGTCGTCG
>JAJYGW010000140.1 GCA_021790615.1 Actinomycetes bacterium
CGTAGCTCTGTGCGATCACCGCGCGCACGCCAAGGAGGAGCGGCCCCTTGGCAGCCCAGTCGCGGCTCGACCCCGACCCGTACTCCTTGCCCGCGAGCACCACGAGCGGGACTCCCTCGGCCCGGTACCGCTCCGCAGCCTCGAAGATCGTGGTCTGCTCCCCGTCGGGGAGATGGAGGGTCACCCCGCCCTCGACGCCGGGGACGAGCTGGTTCCGGAGCCGGACGTTGGCGAAGGTTCCCCGGACCATCACCTCGTGGTTGCCGCGGCGAGCGCCGTAGGAGTTGAAGTCCTTGGGGTCGACTCCGTGCTTGGAAAGGTACGCGCCTGCCGGCGAGGCCGCACGGATCGATCCTGCCGGTGAGATGTGGTCGGTCGTCACGCTGTCGCCGAGCACCACCAGCACGCGGGCTCCCTCGAGGTCCCCGAGGGGAGCGGGCTCCATCTCCAGCTCGTCGAAGTACGGCGGGTGGAGGACGTAGGTGGAGCTCGGGTCCCACCCGAAGGTCTCGCCGCCCGCCACGTCCATCGCCTTCCATCGAGCGTCCCCCTCGAACACCGACGAATAGCGGGCTCGGAACTCCTCGGACGTGAGCGACGAGCGGATGGCGTCCGCGACTTCCTCGCTGGACGGCCAGAGGTCGGACAGCATGACCGGCGCGCCCTCCTGGTCGGTGCCGATCGGGTCGACGGTGAGATCGAGGTCCATCGTCCCGGCGATCGCGTACGCGACCACGAGCGGCGGCGACGCGAGGTAGTTCATGCGGACGTCCGGATGGATCCGCCCCTCGAAGTTGCGGTTGCCGGACAAGACCGACACGACCGACAGGTCGTCTGACTGGACGGCCTCGGAGACCCCCGGGAGCAACGGCCCGGAATTCCCGATGCAGGTCGTGCAGCCGAAGCCGACGAGCCAGAAACCGAGCTTGGCGAGCGGTTCGACGAGCCCGGCCCGCTCGAGGTAGTCCATCACCACGCGCGATCCCGGCGCGAGGGAGGTCTTCACCCACGGCTTCGTGGTGAGACCGCGGGAGACCGCTTTCTTCGCCACCAGGCCGGCGGACACGAGCACCTGCGGGTTGGAGGTGTTCGTGCAGCTCGTGATCGCTGCGATGACGACGTCGCCGTCGCGCAGGGTCCGCTGCGACGGGGCTGGGTTCTCGGGGTCCTCGCCCGAGGGGGGGGCGCTCCGCACCTCTCGCCCGAGCACGGCGCGCCAGGACTTGCCCGCTCCGGCGAGCGGGACGCGGTCCTGGGGGCGCGCCGGGCCTGCGAGGCTCGGCACCACCGAGGCGAGGTCGAGGTCCACGACCTCGGTGTACGCCGGGTCCGGAGCCGAAGGATCGTGCCACAGGCCCTGCTCCTTCGCGTAGGCCTCGACCAGCCCGACGTGGTCCTCGCTCCGGCCGGTGAACCGCAGGTAGTCGATCGTCGCTCGATCGATCGGGAAGATGGTGCAGGTCGCGCCGTACTCGGGTGACATGTTGCCGATGGTGGCCCGGTTCTCCACCGGGAGCGAGGCGATGCCAGGGCCGTACGCCTCCACGAACTTCCCCACGACCCCGTGCCGCCGGAGCAACTCGGTGATCGTCAGCACCAGGTCGGTCGCGGTGGTGCCTTCGGGCATCTCGCCGTGCAGGTGGAGCCCGACCACCGGCGGCAGCAGCATCGAGAGCGGCTGGCCGAGCATCGCGGCCTCGGCTTCGATCCCTCCCACGCCCCAGCCGAGGACACCGAGCCCGTTCACCATGGTCGTGTGCGAGTCGGTGCCCACGATCGTGTCGGGGAACGCCTGCCCGTCGTCCGTCTCGAAGACCACGCGGGCGAGGTACTCGAGGTTGACCTGGTGGCAGATGCCGGTCCCGGGAGGCACGACGTGGAACCGGTCGAAGGACTGCTGCGCCCAGCGCAGCACCTGGTACCGCTCGAGGTTGCGCGCGTACTCGATCTCGACGTTGTCTTCGAAGGCTTGGGGGCCGCCTGACCGCTCTGCGATGACGGAGTGGTCGATCACCAGCTCGCAGGGGACGCGGGGGTCGACGCGCGCGGGGTCGCCGCCGAGCGCGAGGAGGGCGTCGCGCATCGCGGCCAGGTCGACGACCGCCGGGACCCCGGTGAAGTCCTGCATGAGGACGCGCTCAGGGGTGAACGAGATCTCCTTCGGCTCCGGGGCTCCCTGCCCCGCACCGCCCCATCGCGCCACCGCCTCGATGTCCGACGCGGTGACCGCCGACGCGTCCTCGTGCCTGAGGAGGTTCTCGAGGAGGATCTTCACCGAGTACGGCAGCTGCTCGGACCCGGCAACGGCGGACAGGCGGAAGACCTCGAAACGACGGTCGCCGACGTGGAGGAAGGACCGGGCGTGAAAGCTGTCGGGGTGTGTCATGCGGCCATTCTGCCCCCGGCCCGCCGCGGCCGTGTCGTGGGCCCTGACGGCCCAGGTGCGGCGCGAAGATGGGCCATGGCAGACGTCACTGCGCTCCTCGCCGAACGGCTCCAGGCTGCGTTCGACAGGGTGGCACCTGGCGCGGACCCCGTGCTGCGACCGTCTGACCGAGCGGACTTCCAGGCGAACGGCGCCCTCTCGCTCGCGAGGCGCCTCGGAACGCCTCCCCGGGAGATCGCCGACGCCGTCGTCGCCTTCGCCCGCCTCGACGACGTGTGCGAGCGGGTCGAGACCAGCGGCCCGGGCTTCGTGAACCTCTTCCTCTCGACGTCGTTCGTGGAGAGGTGCATTCGCGAGATGACCGCCGACCCTGCGCTCGGTGTCGAGCGGACCGGTGCCCCCGAGCGGGTGGTCGTCACATACTCCCATCCGAACGTCGCGAAGGAGATGCACGTCGGGCACCTCCGGTCGACCGTGATCGGCGACGCGCTGTGCAGGATGCTCGATCATCTCGGGCACGATGTCGTGCGCGAGAACCACATCGGGGACTGGGGGACGCCGTTCGGAATGCTGATCGAGCATCTCCTCGACGTCGGAGAGCAAGCCGCGGTCGCCGAGCTCACCGTCGGAGACCTGACCGGCTTCTACCAGGCGGCGCGGACGTCGTTCGACGGGAACGACGACTTCAAAGAGCGCAGCCGGAAGCGGGTCGTCCTGCTCCAGGGCGGAGATCCAGAGACGCTGCGCATGTGGCACGTGCTCGTCGAGCACAGCCTCGCGTACTTCGACGAGGTGTACGCGAGGCTCGGCGTCCTCCTCACCGACGACGATGTCAAGGGCGAGAGCTTCTACAACCCGATGCTCCCCGAAGTGGTGAAGGATCTCGACGCTGCGGGTCTTCTCGTCGAGGACGAAGGGGCGCTGTGCGTCTTCCCTCCGGGCTTCGTGAACCGAGAGGGTGATCCCTTGCCGCTCATCGTCCAGAAGTCCGACGGCGGCTTCGGCTATGCCGCGACCGATCTCGCGTGCATCCGCGATCGTGTCGACGCCATCGGAGATCGG
>JAJYGW010000262.1 GCA_021790615.1 Actinomycetes bacterium
GGCACCATGTTCGTGGAGGTCGACGAGGCACTGGCCCGGGCCGGCCGGGGCGTCCCCGGCGTCGCGCTGGTGCCCATCGGTGTCGGCGCGCTCTGCGCCGCGGCCATCTCGCACTTCCGCCGCGGCAGGCATCCGGTGCACGTGATCGGCGTCGAGCCGACCGGTGCCGCCAGCATGACGGCGTCCGCGCTGGCCGGAAAGCCGGTAATGGTGGTGGAGCCCTGCTCGATCATGGTGGGTCTGAACTGCGGGACGCCCTCGCCGGTCGCCTGGCCCGTCGTCTCTGAAGGCGCCTCGGGGTTCGTCACCGTCGACGACGACTGGGCGCGCCTGGCGGTGCGTACGTACGCCGCGTGCGGCATCGAAGCCGGCGAGACCGGCGCGGCGGCGCTGGCGGGGCTCATGGCGCTCCTCCGCCAGGGCAGGGCGACTCCGCTTGCGAGGCACGTGGGCAAGGACGCGTCGGTGCTCGTTCTGGCGACCGAGGGCGCGAGCGACCTCGTCGCGTGGCGGACGATCGTCGGCACCCAGCTCGTCGGATGACGGTTGACCCGGCGCCGAGTCCGCCTCGCCTCCGGCCGGCTTATCGGGTGGCGTCCTCGGGCCGGGAGCCGTCCTCTTCGACGATCCTGCGAACCTCGCGGAGGATCTCGTCGTCGTCTGCCAGCGCGAACTGGTCGCTCAGCCAGGCCCCCGCGAGCTCGCCCCGGACGCGGCGCAACGAGCCGTCCGGCCGGTAGACGAGACGCTCGAGGAGCCCGTTGCGCACGACGACGCCGAAGGGCTCGGGGTCCCATCCGGCGCTCGCCACGATGGTGTGGATCTCTGCGAGCGAGAAGGGTGAGTCCGCCCAGGCCGGCAGCCATGTCATCACCTCGTCGGGCTTTCGCCCGCCCGCCAGATAGCCCATGCGGGCTGTGTCCTCGGTGAGCACTTCCAGGACGTCGATCAGGCGCCCGTGCCACCCCCTCTCATGAGCGAGCTCGGCGGCGACGCCTGGTTGCACGGCCCCGTTCGCCCTCACGTGGTGCGCGAGGGCGTCGGCGAGCTCCTCGAGGCTCGGCTCGGACCGGTCGGCGGCGTCGCGCTCGGATTGCATCCCGTTCCTCCCTCCCCCGGGCCATCCGGGGTGGCTGACCCCACGGTAACCCAGGTGCCCTGACGAAGCTGCCGTCGCGGCCGCGACGCCCACAGGGTCCAACGTCACATGCTCGAGCTCGGCGTCGACGGTGTGCCGGCTGTGCCGGCTGTGCCGGCTGTGCCGGCTGTGCCGGCTGTGCCGGCTGTGCCGGCTGTGTCAGTGTCGTCGGGGTGCCGGGCGGGTCGTCGTCGGTTCTGACGTCGACGTCGACGTCGACGTCGACGAGCCTGCAGAGAGGGACCCGGCTCGCGCGCCAGGTTGGTTCAGCGGCGCTCGCCACCCGGCGTGCGGTCGCCGGCAAGGCGTCGCCACCAGCCCCGGGCGGGCGCGGGAGGTTCGCTCGAGCACCGGCACCGGTCTGCCTTGGGCACCCGAGCGAGCACCTGCTCGACGTGCGCTCCGCAACCCCGCCACGTGGGCCGGCCGCAGCGCCGGCAGGTCACCGCTCTACACATACCCGCTAGGGTATCATGGAGAGCGGGATCGGCAGCGCGGCATGTGCGGCGCGCAGAGAGCGACGGAACTGCAGGGGGACGGCAGCGTGGATCGACCGAGGAGGATGGCGTGGAGCTCCCCGACGAGGTGGTGAAGGACGCCCGCCGACGTCTGCACCGGGCGGCGGGCCAGGTGGAGGCCGTCGACAGGATGCTCGCCGAAGGGTGCGAGTGCAAGGACGTCGTGATGCAGCTCTCGGCGGCCACCAAGGCCCTCGAGCAGGTCGGGTTCAAGATTCTCGCCGCGGGGCTCACCTACTGCGTCGAGCATCCCGCCGAGGCCGCTGAGCAGGGCTACCCGCTCGAAGAGGTCCAGCGCATGTTCATGCGGCTCGCGTGAGCCTCGCGTTCGCCCGGGGCGACGGTAGCAGCCCCGCGTCAGGAACCGGGTTGGCCGGGCGTCCCCGCCGTCGCCGCCCGTGAACGCGAGTCGGGAGTCGGACGTCGGAGCCAGCGCAACGACTCGGTGTCGCCGAGCAGCGTGAGGCGTCGCTCCAGCACGGGGTTGTCGTCGGATTGGCTCGGGTGGCACGCGATCGCCCGGCCCTGACGGGTCCGGTCCACCCGCAGGACGAGGTCGATCTCGTCGTCGGTGCGTCCGACGAAGCCGGTGCCGAACTCCTCGTTGAGCGCATCCGCGACGTGGCGGGGGATGGCCCATGCCAGCACGGGCAGGCCGCCACGTGCGGCCAAGGCCGCCTCGGTGGCGCGGCGGTGGTCGGGATGGCCCGTGACCCCGCCCTCGTCGAAGACGACCACGAGGTCTGCGACCATCTCCTCGGCCATCGCCGCCACCTCAGCGGCGAGCTGGTCGAGGGGCTCGGAGCAGAGCGAGCCGTCGGGATGCTCGAGCAGCCGCAGCCGGCCGACGCCGAGCTCGGCGGCAGCCCTGGTGAGCTCCGAGCCTCGCTGCGCTGCCAAGGCGGTGCTCGGGGAGCCGAGGGTGGACGCCTCTCCCCGGGTGAAGCAGAGCACGGCCACCGCTGCGCCGCGCTCGACGTAGCCATCGAGGACTGCGCCCAGGCCGAAGCTCTCGTCGTCGGGATGGGCGCAGACCGCCAGCACCGACGAGGCGGACAGCAGCTCGCGGCCGTCGGCGCCGGGCGCCGCGCTCATCCAGCGAGGCGGCCCATTGCCCGTTCGAGCGAGGAAGCGGCCTGGGCGCCCAGCGCCTCGAGGGCCGCGTCCGTCTCGCTCCTGCCGAGGCCGAGGAGAGCGCGGGGGTCGACGATCGCCACGCGGGTGCGGCTCTCGCCGAGACCTTCGAGCACGACGTTGCAGGGCAAGAGCAGCGCGAGCGCGGGGTCGACGTCAAGGGCTCGATGGGCGAGCGCCGGGTTGCAGGCGCCCAAGATCTTGAGCGGCGATCGGTGCACGCCGAGCTTGGCTTCCAGCGTGGCGGCGACGTCGATCTCGGTCAGGATCCCGAAGCCCTCCTCAAAGAGCGCTTCACGTACAGCGCTCTCAGCTTCGGCGAGGGGCTGGTCGACGATCTTCTCCATGGCGTCCATGTCACTCCACCTCCGGGTCTATGGGTTCGCGCTCGACGCGCGTGGGCCCCACGATGGCAAATCGGCTCTCACGAGGCCGCACGGGCCCGTTCCTCGACCTTGCGGCGGACCTCCTCCATGTCGAGGGTCTTCACCTTCGAGATCAGCTCTTCGAGTGCCGGGCCGGGAAGGGCGCCAGCCTGTGCGTAGAGCAGCACGTTGTCACGAAAGGCCATGAGCGTCGGGATCGACATGATACCGAACCGGGCGGCGAGCTCCTGCTCCGCCTCGGTGTCGACCTTTGCGAAGACCACG
>JAJYGW010000124.1 GCA_021790615.1 Actinomycetes bacterium
CCAGAGCGAGCTGCCCGACCGGGACGGCCGGGCAGCGCTGGACGGAGCGGACTCACAGGCCGCCGTCGGCCCTCGTCGCTCCTGACGTGCTGAGGCGGCGTCGCCGACCGGCTTCGAGCGCACGGCTCGGCCGCCCGGGAGCCCTGCTCGCGGCTGCGGCTCGGTCTCCCGCCTGGGCGCTCCCCGAGCATCCCTACACCGGCAGGACGGCCGTGCTCGCGACGAAGCACGAGAAGCTCCCCCTCGTCGCACCCCCCCTCGAACGGGAGATCGGGATGCGGGTCGAGGCGGTCGCGGTCGACACCGACGTGCTCGGCACCTTCACCGGCGACGTTCCCCGACCCGGTCCACCCCTCGATACCGCCGTCGCCAAGGCCCGCCTCGGCCTCGCCGCCACCGGGGCGACGCTCGGCCTCGCCTCCGAGGGGAGCGTCGGGCCCGACCCCGCGCTCCCGCTCGTCCAGTCCGACCACGAGATCGTGGTCCTCGTCGACGACGAGGCCGGCCTTGTGATCTGGGAGCGGGCCGAGAGCTGGGACGTCGTCGCGCGCTCGCTCAGCGTGGAGCCCGGCCAGGACCTCGACCCCTTCCTCGCCGCGTCGGGCTTCCCCGAGCACCGGCTGATCGTGCGACCGAGCGCCGGCCCGCGCACGCCCGTCCACAAGGGGATCGCCTCGCTCGAGGAGCTCCGGGTCGCAGTCGCCGCGTGCGCAGCGGTGGCGGCGGACGGCCGAGCCCGGGTGGAGAACGACCTCCGGGCACACGCCTGCCCCTCCCGGCGCGTGGTGATCGCAGCGGCTGCGGCCCGGCTCGCGACGCGAGTCGCCCGTCGCTGTCCCGCCTGCGGTGCGCCGGGCTGGGGCCAGGTCGAGCTGCTCCTCGGGATCCCCTGCTCGGCATGCGGGACGGAGGTGGCCCGACCCCGAGCCGAGGTCGACGGTTGCGTCGCGTGCGACCACCGGACCACCCGGCCGGTCCCGCGCTCCGCTGCGGAGGCAGACCCGAGCGAGTGCCCGTTCTGCAACGCCTGACCCCGTCGGTCTAGCGCGCCGGCGCCGCCCCCGACCGCTCGGCCAGCTCCCGGCGGAGGGCAGCGAGCCACCCCCGGACCAGCTCCGCAGGGGGAAGGCAGTACGAGCCGAGCGCAGCGACCGACCGCCGGAGCACCTCCCCCTCCGAGGCTGCCGCCAGCAGACCGTCCAGCTCCGCCACCGCGCGCGACACTCGTTCCTCGCCCTCTGCGGCCACGAAGGCGTCCACGACGTCCGGCCAGTCCCCCCACGCGCCGACGTCGGTGTCCCAGTCCTGGTTGAACCACGCGCCGAAGAGCTGCCAGAGCGTGGGGTAACGCGTGCGCACCGTCGGAGCACTCGGTCCAGGCGGTGCCCAGTCGGGATAGGAGGTGAGCACGAAGTAGCCGAGGGCGGACTCCGACGAGCGCGAGAGCACCACCACGACATCTCGCGCCGGGACGACCGGCCTCGGGGGGCCCTCGTTCAGGATCGCGTGCCCGACCTCGGTGTCCGCCTTCCAGCCGACGGCCAGTCGCCCCGAGGAGCTCGCGAGCCAGCGCTCCACCTCTGCCCGGTTCGCCTCCAGCGCACGGGCGGTCGACGCCTCAGCGGCTGCCCGGTCCGTGTAGCTGGAGACCGCCGGGGGCGGGGGTATGAGCGAGCTCCGCCCGCCGGGCGCTCCGTCCTCCCGTGCCCTGCCGGGCGCGCTCGCAGGGCCGGTTTGCGGGACGTCTTTCGCGCTCGGAGGGTCGGCCTCGGCTCCGTCGTGCGGCTGCGCGAGGCCAGTCTCGTGGGGTCCGTCCGCCCGCGCCGGATCGGTCCGAGAGGGGTCGTCGTCCACGCCGAGAACCTACCGGCGTCCGCAGCGTGGCGGAAGGGAAGGGCGGGGGCCAACCGCTGCCGGGCCATCTCGTCGCAGCTTCTCGGTACCGTACGAGCATGTCCGCGCGCGCTGTCCTCTCGGCCCTCCGAACCCCGCGTGGCGCCACGGCGCTCGCCCTCTCGACGGCGGCCGCCCGCGCCGCGCTCGGGGTCGTCGCGATCGCGGCGCCCTCGCTGCCCCTCCGCCCGTGGGTCGGCCGGGTCGCCGCCGAGGAGGATGCGCCACGACTCCTCGCCCGCGCGCTCGGCGGGCGCGACCTCGCGCTCGGCCTCGGTGCGTTGGCCGCGCTCGCCACGGGCCGGCCGGCCCGGGGATGGATCCTCCTGGGCGGCCTCGCCGACGCCGTCGACGTCACGGCAACCGTCGCGCACTGGTCGAGCCTTCCTCGCCTCGGAAGGCTCGCCGTGGTCGGCGCAGCGGGAAGCAGCGTCGCCGCCGCAGTCCTCGCCCAGCGCTCGACGCTCGTGGCCCGCTCCCGCAGCTGAACAGCCCGTCCGGGCCGTAGGCCCGCGCCGTTGCCAACCGCCCCTTCGAAGTCCGGCGCCCGGCCTCTCGCCCCCGACTCGACCCGCGAGGAGCGGCTGCGCTCAGACGCTCTTGCCGAGCCCCCCGCCGAGCATCCCACCGAGGACACCAGCCGCGCCGGCGTTCGCCGGTGCGGAGCCACCACCGAGGTAGGGCGCCAGCGCGTGCGCCAGCACCGGGAGGGGCATCGTCTGGAGCCAGACCTTGCCCGGACCGGTCAACGCGACCAGCCAGAACCCGTCGCCACCGAAGAGCTTGTTGGCGATGCCGTGCACCTGCGACATCTGGAAGCCCACGCGGTCCTCGAAGAGCCCGATGTGGCCGGGGTGGACGAGGATCCCCTGTCCGGGACCGAGGTCGTAGGTGACCACCTCACCGGCGAGCTCGATCCAGGCAGTTCCCTGGCCTTCGAGGCGCTGGAGGACGAAGCCATCCCCGCCGAAGACCCCGGCGCGGAAGCTCTGCTGGAAGCCCACCGTCGGCGTGATCCCCGGCGTGCCGCAGAGGAAGCCGTCCCGGTGGGTGAGGTAGCCCTGGCCCTGCGCGATCTCCACGGGGAAGATCCGCCCCGGGAGTTTCGCTGCGAACGCGACCGTCGCAGGGCCGTTCGTCGCCGCGTAGGTCGTGAGGAAGAGCCCGCCACCGCCGGCCATGCGCTTCAGGCCGCCGAACAGTCCGTGCCCACCCGTTCCCTGCTTCATCTCGAGGTTCGGCGACATCCAGGAGAGCTCGCCGTGCACCGAGACCAGCGACTCCCCGGGATCCAGCGCGACCTCGAGCACCGGGAGCGTCGTTCCCTTCACGTCAGCCTGCACCGTGGCCACTCCCTCCACCTCTGGTGTCCACCCCAGCCGTCAACCGGTCGGGGCGCGCCTCCGGGCGGAGGCGAGGTCATCGTCGCCGACCGGGTGGGCCTTGTCAAACTGCATCGAGTCCGGCGCTCTGCCCGGAGCGAGGTGTGCGAAGGCGACGACACGACCGAGCCGGAGTGACGTGCGGCCGGGTGATGGCACGGCCGA
>JAJYGW010000325.1 GCA_021790615.1 Actinomycetes bacterium
CGCAGGGCTACTTCTCGCTCGGCTCCACGCTTGGCATCGGCGAGACCCTGCTTCGCTTCGATCCGATGGCCGGCCTCTTCCTCACCCTCACGGGCGGCCTCGGCGCCGTCGTGTCGGCCTGCATGCTCAGCTGGTCTCGCCCCGAGGGCAGGCTCCATGGGCGGGGGACCGGTGCTGGCTACATGCTGCTGCTCGGATCGCTCGTCCTCGTCCTCGTCGCCGGCGACGCCTTCACGTTCCTGTTCGGCTGGGAGTCCCTCACCGTCGCCTTCTACGTCCTCACCGGAGCACGACGGGCCGACAGGGCGCAGGCCCGCGCCAGTTGGGCGACGCTCGGTCTCGGGAAGGTGAGCGGTGCCGCCCTCCTCCTCGGGCTGCTGCTCCTCGCCGGGACGAGCCACAGCCTGTCGTTCGCCTCCTTCGCCCACGTCCCGCCCTCGGGCGTCCACGACGCCGCCTTCGCTCTGCTGGTCGTCGGGTTCTGGGCGAAGGTCGGCGTCATCCCGTTCCAGGTCTGGGTCCCCCTCGGCTATCCGGCGGCGGAGGGTCCCGCCCGGGCCGCGATGGCCGGCATCGCAGCCAATGCCGGCTTCTACGGGTTGTGGCGCTTCCTCGGTCTGCTCGGGCGTCCTCCGATCTGGATCGTCGTCCTCGTGCTCGTCCTCGGCGGGATCACCGCTCTCGTCGGGATCGCCTTCGCCGCCGTCCAGTCGACGATGAGCCGGACCGTCGCGTACTCGAGCGTCGAGAACGCCGGTCTCATCACCGTCGGGTACGGAGTCGCCCTCGCGGGCTCGCTCACGGGGAGCTCAAAGCTCCTCGCGGTCGGCCTGCTGGCTGCCAGCCTGCAGGTGCTCGCGCACGCCGTCGCGAAGAGCGCTCTCTTCGCCTCGTCCGCGATGTTCTCCTCCGACGCCGGCACCGACGATCTCGAACAGCTGCGCGGCGTCGGCCGGCGCCATTCTGTCAGTGGCGCCGCCTTCAGCCTCGGGGCACTCACGCTCGCCGGGTTGCCGCCGACGATCGGTTTCGTGTCGGAGTGGTTCCTGCTGGAGGCGCTGCTGCAGGAGTTCCGCCTCCACAGCCTTGCGTTGCGCCTCGCCATGGCCCTCGCCGGAGCGCTCGTCGCCCTCACGGCAGGCGTCGCCGCCCTCGCCTTCGTCCGCCTCGTCGGGCTCTGCATCCTCGGGCGGGCCGAGCTACCCGAAGGCCCCGCGGGTTCCACGTCCGAGCGCGCGGCCAAGGTCCTCGACGGTGGTGTCACCGGCAGAGGCGGGCTCGTGCTCCTCGGGACGTCCTGTGTCGGCCTCGCCGCTGTCGCACCCTGGGTCGTCCGCTACATCGCCCTCGGCCTGTCATCCGCCGTGCCGCAGGCGGCGACGGCTTCTGCTCTCAGGTCTCCATGGGTCCTCCAACCCGTCTTCGCGAGCTTCTCCATCCTCTCGCCGTCGTGGCTCTTCGTCGTCATGCCGATCGGGTTCGTCGCGGTCGGGCTGCTGGCAGTGGCGATGTCGCGAGGAGGGCTGCTGCGCGTCCGTCGCGTCCCGGCGTGGCGGTCGGCGACGGGAGGCGTCGCGGGACCCGATCGGTACAGCCTCTTCGGTTTTGCGAACTCGATCCGCCACGTGCTCGGGAACGTCCTCGGTCACGAGCACTCGGTCACGCCGATCGAGGTGGAGATCCGTCACGACGGGTCAGCTCGCGGGACCGGCGAGCCGCACGTGGAGGTCAGCTCGAGCGTTGTCGAGCCCTTCGAGGAGTACCTCTACCGGCCGATCGGTGCTCTCTTCCTCCGGGTCGCCGGCGCTGCGAGACGGCTCCAGTCCGGCCGGCTCGACGCCTACATCGCCTACATGCTCGTGGCGCTCGTCGCCGTGCTGATCACGGTGGCGGTGATCCGGTAGGGAACGACTCCGGACCAGGGCCACGCCCGGTCGAGCCATGCCATGGGCGCGTCCCGCATGTTGCCGGCGACGACGAGGGGGAGAAGACTCTGTCCCGGCAAGGAGGTGGTCGTGGGAGGGTTCCGCCGGATCCTCGTCGGCTGGGACGGCTCGAGAGACGCCGAGCATGCCCTTCGTGCCGCCGCGCACCTCGCGAGCGAGCTCGGAGCCGAGCTCGTCGTGCTCGGGGTCCTGAAGCGGCAGCGTCATGTCGAAGCCCTGGACGAAGCCGAGGAGGACGTGGCAGATCGGCGCCGTCGGGTCGTCGGCGAGATCGCCGCCTTCGCCCGGCGCGCCGGAGTCCCCTGGTCCGAGAGCTCGCGCGGCGAGACGATCGTCGCGGACGATGTAGCCACCGCACTGGAGGAGTACGCACGCCGGCACGGTTTCGATGTCCTGGTCGTGGGTCGCCACGGCCTCGACCGAGCACTGCACCCACGGATCGGGCGGGTGACAGAGCACGAAGTGCGTCGCAGTCCGTGCCCCGTGCTGGTCGTGGGAGCCGACTGAGCACCGTCCGGTGCGTGGGGGGCGCTCCGGGGGGCGCTCCGGGGGTCAGACCGGGGGGTCGCTCCAGGGGGTCGCTTCGGGGAATCGATAGGCGCGAACCCGTGGCACGTTGACCGTCGAAACGCCGGCTAACGCGCCTGACGTTCGCGCCTATCGATTCCCCGCTCATCGCCCGAGGTTGCCAGGCGGTCTCCCGTGGCCGCGAGAACCACCGGGAAGGCCCCTACGGCGTGATCCGGATGGCGCCCTGCTGCTTCGCCACGGTGTCGAGCACGATCTCCACCCAGGTCCGCCCAGGCGCCAGCTTGACGACCTTTCCGGCGGAGTCAGTGAACCGCCAGGCGTCCGCGTAGCCGGCACGGTGCCATGTCACGGCGATGTACTTGCCGTTGCGAAGGACGTACCCGCGGCCGGCGCCGATCGTGTTGCTCTCGACGTCGCCGGTCGAGCCGGGGCTCTCCTGGTACGGCCCGAAGCGGTAGTGGACGATCAGCACGACGATGTTCGTCGTCGTGACGGGCTTGTGGGTCAATGCGTCGACGTCGGTGGCGCCCGAGTAGGTGTGCACCCAGACCCCTCCGCCCGGCCCAGCGCTCCAGCGCCACAGCACGTCCGTGCCGTAGGAGAAGTTGATTGCGAGCGAGGACGCCGGCCGTGCACCCGCCGGCAGCTGGGACCCGTAGGAGAACACCGGCGGTGGAGGCGTCCGGTCCTTCGGGTAGAGGGCCCACAGGCCGTGCGTGCTCGTGTACAGGTTGTCGGGCGGCACGCGCGACGAGATCCTCGTCCACGCGCTCGGTGGAGCGGTGAGGAGGTCCACAGGCCGCAGCCAGCCGAGGTGGTCGACCGTGTTGACGTCAGGGTTGATCCCGCCCGCGAAGGCGAGGATCGGCCTGCCGAACGCCTGCATGAGGTGCCAGTCCACCCAACGGACCGAGCGCGTCGGGCCGATGCTCGCTGCCGAGTTGCACTGGTACACCGCCACGTATCGCATGATGAAGCCCTCGGCCGGGGTGTCGAAGACGATGTCCGCCTCGTTCAGACCGCTTTGCGGCCTGGCGCCCTGCGGCTCGTTGCCGATCTTGATCGCGAGCGCCGGGCGCCGCGGCACGTGCCCGTGCGGGGCGGGCAGGTCGGTGAGCGGGCACAGGCGGGGTGACGCCTTCGGATGGTGTCCGGGCGGGGACGCCGACCGCTGCGGGGCGGAGCCGCCGGCGAACGCCAGCAGGAGGCCGACGGCGGCACTGATGACGACGACGGCGGCGATCGACAGCACGGTGATCCGGCGTCTGCGGTACACGGCGGCCGCCTGCCGCGAGTGTTGAGGACTACGTGGGGGCACGGCTCGACAACACTAGTGACCGCGGGCCGGGCTGAGGGACGCGAGCGAGCTCGAAGCGCCTCAGCTCGAGCGCCTCAGCTCGAGGCCTCGGCTGGTGCCTCGGCCGGCGCCGTGGCCGCCGGCTCGGCCGGCGCGGTGGCCGCCGCCGCCGACGGCGCGGAAGTCGCCGCCGCCCGGCCCGGGGCCACCGTCATCCCTTCTCCCTGTACCGGTGTAGGTCGGTTTGCCAGCCGGTACACCTCGTCACCGTCGAGGGTCTCCTCCGCGAGCAGGCGCTCCACGAGCTCGTCGAGCGTGGCCCGGTGCTCCGTGAGGACGGCTACGGCCTGCCGCTCCGCTTCCCTCAGCAGGCGGGAGACCTCGGCGTCAACGTCTGCCTGCGTCGCCTCTGCGAACGGCCGGCTCGAGAACGCCGACCCGCCGCCGCCGAGATAGACCGAGCCGCCGGAGGGATAGCCGACGGGGCCGAGCTTCGGCGAAAGCCCGAACTCGCGCACCATCTTGATGGCGAGCTCAGTCGCGGTCGAGAGGTCGTTCGCAGCTCCGGTCGAGCCCTGACCGAGCACGACGAGCTCGGCCGCCCGCCCGCCGAGTCGTACGGCGAGCATGTCGTTCAGGTAGTCCTCGCCGTAGAGGTGGCGTTCCACGAGGGGAAGCTGCTCGGTCGCGCCGAGAGCCCTCCCGGCGGGGAGGATCGTGACCTTGGCCACCGGGTCCGCCTTGTCGGAATAGGCCGCCACGAGGGCGTGACCCGATTCGTGCACCGCGACGGCATGTTTCTCCTCGGGGAGGAGCACGTTCGAGCCTTCGCGCCGCCCGAGGATCAGGCGGTCCCGGGCCTCGTCGAAGTCCTTCGCCTCGATGACCTCCCGGTCCGCCCGGACTGCCACGATTGCCGCCTCGTTCACGAGGTTCGCGAGGTCGGCGCCCGAGAACCCCGGCGTCGCTCGCGATATGACGTCGAGGTCCACGTCGGGAGAGAGCCGCTTGCCCCGTGCGTGCACCTCGATGATCGAGCGCCGTTCGACGAGCGTCGGGAGCGGGATGACGATCTGCCTGTCGAACCTGCCCGGACGGAGCAGAGCCGGGTCGAGCACCTCGGGCCGGTTCGTCGCCGCCAGCACGACGATGCCGGTCGCAGGGTCGAAGCCGTCGAGCTCCGCCAGAAGCTGGTTGAGGGTCTGCTCACGCTCGTCGTTGGACACGACTGCCCCGACGCCACCCCGCCGCTGCCCGATGGCGTCGATCTCGTCGACGAAGATGATGGCAGGTGCCCGCTTGCGGGCTTCGGAGAAGAGGTCCCGCACGCGCGCCGCGCCGACGCCGACGAACATCTCGACGAAGCTCGATCCCGTGACCGAGAAGAAGGGCACGTCGGCTTCTCCTGCGACCGCGCGGGCGAGGAGCGTCTTGCCGGTTCCCGGAGGACCTACCATGAGCACGCCGCGTGGCGCCATCGCCCCGGCCCGCGCGTAGCGCTCCGGCCGCCGGAGGAAGTCGACCACCTCCCGGATCTCGAGCTTGGCGCCCTCGTAGCCGGCGACATCCGCGAACGTCGTCTGCGGCCGCTCCTCGTCGAACACCTTGGCCTTCGAGCGGCCGACGCCGAGGGCGCCCTGCAGCTGGCGGGAGGCGCCCCGAGAAAGGCGCCACCAGAGGTACCCGAGGATGAGGAAGGGCAGGAGCAGGATCACCCAGCTCAGCACTTCGGTCCCGAACGACGTGCCGCTCGGTTGAGCTGTGATCTCGACCCCATGGCCCTGCAAGTCGTTGAGAAACGTCTGCCCCGCGTACTGCGGCACATTCGTCGCGTACGAGCTGCCGTTCCGGAGCGTGCCGGTGGCGCTCCCGTCCGAGTTGAGCGTCACGGTCTTCACCTGGTGGGCGCTCACGTCGTTCAGGAACTTCGAGTAGGTGAGCGTCACCGGCGCCGAGGTGGTGCGCGTCGGCAGCAGGAAGTAGAGGAGGATGAACAGGGCGATCGCGATGGGCCACAGGTAGTGGCGCCAACGTGGAGGGGGCGGGGGCGCCGTCGGCGCGCCCTTGTCGGGGGTCGGCGGCGGCGTCGCCTGCTTGGTCATGGCCGGACCACGGCGTAAACCCTACGTCCGTCTTCGGAGAGGGGGCGGGGATCTCGGCTCGTCCTCCAGGGCGTCGACGGCGCCGGTCGTGACCGTCGTCGACTCGAGGATCGGGATCAGGTAGCCGAAGGCGGCGATCATCGACCCGAGGAACATGAGCGCCATCCCTGCGAGGCGCGCCGGGTGGAGGACGGTGAGCATCCCACCGGCCGCCGCCATGCTGATCCCGATGCCGCCGAGCCATGCCGGCAGCACGAGGCTGCGGTCGCCGTCGAGGCTGGCGCGCCTGCTGCGGAGAAAGAGGATCCCCGTGCCGAGGACCAGTGGGATGGCGATCACGGAGTGCAGCTCGTAGATCGCCGTCCCCTTGTGCGGCAGCATTCCGGTCGGGCGGCTCGCGTTGAGGGCGAACAACGACACGACGCCCATCGCGAAGTCGATCCCGATCAGCACGAGCAACGTGGTGACGAGGGCTTTCGTGCTCGGTCGTTCATCGTTCACAACTCCATGTTGCCGCCCGCAGCGCACGAGCGTTACGCAGGGCGGTGGCCGAGGAGCCGGCGGGGCGCGATAAGACTGTCGGCTCGATGACCGTGCCCGCAGCGAACGAGCGCCCGAGCCGGCTGGCCGCCGCGCAGCGGGTGGTGCTGAGCGGCTGGGGTGGCAACCCGAGATCGGCTGCAGACGTCATCCGGCCTGGGAGCCTGTCCGAGGTAGTGCCCATGCTGGCCGAGATGCGGGAGCGCTCACGGAGCGTGCTCGCTCGCGGGCTCGGGCGGTCCTATGGCGATGCCGCCACGAGCGCAGGCTCGGTCGTGATCGACCTGACCGGTGCCGATCGAGTGGTCCGGACCGATGGCGCCGTCGTGACCGTCGAGGCCGGGCTGAGCCTCGACGCCCTGCTCGCCTGGTCCGTGCCGAAGGGGTGGTTCGTTCCCGTCACGCCCGGAACGCGTTACGTCACGATCGGTGGTGCCATCGCTTCGGACGTCCACGGCAAGAACCACCACCGGGAAGGCTCGCTCGGAGGTTGGGTTCGGTCGCTGCGGATCGCGACGCCGGACGGCGAGATCGAGGCGTCGCCTGACGGGGAGCATGCCGACGCGTTCTGGACGACCGTAGGCGGGATGGGGCTCACCGGGGTCATCCTCGAGGCGAGCATCGAGATGATCCCGATCGAGACGTCCCTCGTCTCGGTCGACACCGAGCGGGCTACCGATCTCGACGAGTGCATGCGGCTCATGTCGGCCGGCGACGCCGGCTATCGCTATTCGGTGGCCTGGGTCGACTGCCTGCGGCGGGGACGCGGCCTCGGGCGTGCCGTGCTGACCCGCGGCGATCACGCATCGCTCGCCGAGCTCGAGTCGGCGCCGAAAAAGCCCCGTTCCGTGACGCCGGCGGACCCGTTGGCCTACAGCCCCAGGCAACTCGCCAGGGTTCCCTTCGAGGCACCCGTGCGCCTCGCCACGCTTCCGGCGGTGAGGGCGTTCAACGAGGCATGGTTCAGGAAGGCTCCCGCCCACAGGGCCGGCGAGTTGCAGCCGCTCGCGTCGTTCTTCCACCCCCTCGACTTCCTCGGCGACTGGAACCGGCTCTACGGGCGGCACGGGTTCACGCAGTACCAGGTCGTCGTGCCCTTCGAGGCGGCCGAGGTCGTGCGGGAGATCATCGAGCAGCTCGGCCGGAGCGGGTTCCCGTCGTTGTTCGCGGTGCTCAAGCGTTTCGGGCCGGCGAACAAGGCGCCGCTCTCGTTCCCCGCTCCGGGCTGGACCCTCGCTCTCGACATCCCTCTCGGGCGCGCCGGGCTCGCCGAGTTGCTCGACCGGCTCGACGGGATCGTGGCTGACGCAGGTGGACGGGTCTACTTCGCCAAGGACGCCCGCCTTCGCCCTCAGCTCGTGCGCTCGATGTACCCGAGGATCGGCGACTGGCAGCGCGTCCGCGACCGGCTCGACCCGGACGGCGTGTTCACCTCCGACCTGGCAAGGCGGCTGCACCTCCTGGGAGACACGACATGAACGACGCGACAGGGCTGCCGCAGACGGCTGTGGTCGTCGGCGGTACCTCGGAGATCGGCCTCGCCATCCTGGAGGAGCTCGCGAAGCACCGGCTCGAAGCGGTGCTCCTGGCGGCGAGAGACCGATCGGGCCTCGAACGGGCGAAGGCACGGCTCGAAGCCGTCGGTGTCGGCGCCGTCTCTCTCGAAGAGTGCGACGTCACCAAGGCGGAGGACGTGGAGCGGCTCGTGTCGAGTGCTGCCTCAAGCCTCGGCACGGTCGACCTCGTCATCGTCGCAGCGGGCCAGCTCGGTACGGCGGAGTTCGACCAGCTGCCGCCTGCCACCGTGCTCGAGATGATGGGTGCCAATGCGGGCGGGCCGGCTGCCGCCGCCGTCGCCTTCGCATCCCTCATGGCCGGGCAGGGCTGTGGCCGCCTGGTCGTCCTCTCCTCGGTCGCCGGCCTCCGCGTACGGCGCGCGAACTTCGTCTACGGGGCGGGCAAGGCCGCGATCGATGGCCTGGCGCTCGGTCTGTCAGATGCCGTGCGGGACGCGGGCGTGTCCGTGATGGTGGTGAGGCCGGGTTTCGTGCGGACGAAGATGACGGTCGGCAGGCCCGAGGCGCCCTTCAGCGTCGATGCCACCGACGTGGCGACCGCAGTGGTCGAGGGGCTGGAGCGAGGCGCCGCCGTCGTGTACGTGCCGCCGGTGCTCCGCTACGCCTTCCTCGTCCTGCGGCACCTGCCGCGGGCGGTCTTCCGCCGACTTCCCGGCTGAGCCGTCAGCGGGCCGAGACGGTGAAGAAGTCCCGCGCCCACCAGCTCGCGAAGTAGCGATCCGGCGCACCGGCCATGTCGGAGAGCATGTTCCTCCCGTTCGCCGCAGAGGCGAGCCCGTTCGGGGTGGACGGCGAGAACGTCGCGAAGTCGACCCAGTCCGTGTTGATGTCGAGCTCCATGCCGGTGACTGCGCCGGCCCTGGAGAGGAGGTTCGCCAGGCTGGTGATGTTGAGGCCTGGTCCGGCGACGTACACGAGCGCCCCGTTCGCCGTCTGGCCGAGGCCCGAGCGCCACACGTCGTCGGCGCCTCCGAGCGTGGCGCCCCAGACCGTGTTGTCATAGGGGTTGAGACCGGGGATCGGGCGCCCGTTGCGGACGAGCAGGTTGAGGTTCTGCCGCACCGACACCACGTTGCTCGACATCGCCATGCCGGGACCGCTGCCCCAGGCGCCGATCTTCACCGAACCGTTCTTGTAGATGACGACGGATGCAGCTCCGGCACGCAGGGGATCGATCACCTTCCCTTGCGTGTAGTAGCCGCCGTTGGCGTTGCTCATGAGGAACCCGGCGTTGAAAGCCGCCACGAGCGACCGGGCCGGGCCGGGCTGGACGGGGGCCGTGTACTTGTACGGCCCCCCGCCGGGGATGATGCTGCCGGAGTAGAGGGTCGCCCGCAACAGTCGCATGTCCATCCACGCCACGCCGGCGACGAGGCTCGTGTGGATGCTGTCGGGGCGCAGGAACGCCTCGTACACCGCGTACGAGCCGTCGACCTTGCGTCCCACCGGGTGCCACTGCCCCTCACCTGGGATGGGAGGGGACGCGATCGGCTTGATCCCTGCCGGCACGGGGAGGGGCTCCAGTGCCGCGTGGGCCACGGAGGTCTGGTGTGTGTGCGTCGGTGGCGGGATCGCGCCCTTCGGCGGCTTGCCCCCGACTGGCGGTGGGTTGTGCGCGTAGTAGTAGTTCTCGATGCGCGCCACGATGCCCCCGAGACCGTGCATCCGGAACCACTCGGCGGCGCGGCCGGGAAGAGTCACCCCAAGCGTGGGGTCCGTGAGGGCAGAGCCGAACGACACCCAGACCGGCGTCAGCAGCACGATTGCCGCCAGTGTGCCGCTCGCGATGGGGTGCCTGCCGTAGAAGTGCTTGCGCGCCATGCGCTTGTCACGGCGGGCGCGACGGCGGCCCTTGACGCGGATGCGCCGCCGCTGCAGGTAGTTCAGCCGGCGGTGAGCGCCCTTGCCCGAGTCGCTGCCCGAGTCGCTGCCCGAGTCGTTGCCCGCGCCGCCGCCCGAGTCGTTGCCCGCGCCGGGTCGGGGGGACCCGTCCGAGTCGCCGAGAGCTTCCTCGTCGTCTTGGCCTCGCCCGGCGACATCCGGGCGGGCGCTTGCGCTCTTCATCATGGTGGGATCGGCTCTCATCGTGTCGCTGGACGTGGTCTCGCTCGTACCCGTACTACGGCGCCTTCACGCCGCGACCGTAGTGGCGGTGGTGGCGGTGCCGAGGCCATGCACACTCCCGGCCCCGCCTTCGCGCCAGTCCTCCCAGTCTGCCGCGTACGTCTCAGCCGACCGGCAGTTTCGGCTGAGAGCCGCCTGAGAGTTGTCGGCCGGCTGGCGGGCCACCTGGGTCGTAGTGGCACACTTGCCCCGTGCTGACGCGAGGGCAGGTCTCGAAGCGGGATGCGGCCGGGCAGGGAACTCCACCAGCGGCCCCGCCGCCGGAGAAGCCTCTCTTCCGTGGATGGCTGCACGTCGGTGCGCTCGTCGCGGTCCTGGCAGCGGGGCCGGTTCTGGTCGCGCACGCGAAGACCGGCCCGCAGACGGCGGCTCTCTGCGTGTACGTCGTGTCGCTCGTCGGCCTGTTCGGCGTGAGCTCCCTCTTCCACCGCATTCGGTGGGGGAGCGCCGCGGCTCGACGTATGCGCCGTGCGGATCACAGCACCATCTTCCTCGCCATCGCGGGCACATATACGGCAGTGGCCGCCCTCGCGCTGCACGGAGGGGCGCAGGTGCTCGTCCTCGTGCTGGTCTGGGGCGGCTCGGCGGTGGGCATCGCCATCCGCCAGCTGCTCATGGATGCGCCGAAGTGGCTGGTCGCGCTGCCGTACGTCATCGTCGGCTGGTCGGCACTCGCGGTCGTGCCGCAGCTCGTGCGAGGGGCGAGCTGGCCCGGTTTCCTGCTCCTGTTGGCCGGAGGGCTCGCCTACTCGGGCGGCGCCGTCGTGTACTCGCGCCGCCGCCCCGACCCGGCTCCGGCGGTCTTCGGCTTCCACGAGGTCTTCCACACCTGCACCTTGATCGGCGCGCTGCTCCAGTTCCTTTCCGTCGCCTGGTTCGCGCTGCCGCGGAGTTGATCCGATGGCGGTCCTGGTCGTCGACGACGAGCCGTCGCTCGTGGACACCGTGGCGACGGTGTTGCGGTACGAGGGCTTCGACGTGGTGGAGGCGCGGACCGGGCGGGAGGCGCTCGCTCGACTACAGGAGCAGCGCTTCGATCTGGTGGTGCTCGACGTCATGCTGCCGGATCTCGACGGTCTCGAGGTCACGAGGCGCATGCGGGCGGACGGCATCGACGTGCCGGTCCTCTTCCTCACAGCACGAGGAGAGGTGTCCGACCTGGTCGAGGGTCTGTCAGCCGGGGGGGACGACTACGTGTCGAAGCCGTTCTCCCTCGCCGAGGTCGTTGCCCGCTCGAAGGCGCTGATACGCCGCTCGAAGGGGGAGCGCGACGATGGCAAGCTCTGGTTCGCCGATGTGGTCATGGACGAGGAGACCCACGAGGTCTGGCGCGGCGGCAACGCGATCCAGCTCACGGCCACGGAGTTCAACCTGCTACGCGT
This sequence comes from Actinomycetes bacterium, assembly GCA_021790615.1. The sequence goes on from JAJYGW010000325.1 coordinate 11,500, forward strand.
CTTCCTCCTCAACCCCCGCCGCGTGCTCTCGAAGGCCCAGCTCATCGACAACGTCTGGCACTACGACTTCGGCGGCAACCAGAACATCGTGGAGGCCTACGTCCGTTACCTCCGCAAGAAGCTCGACCCGTACGGACCCCCGCTGATCCACACCATCCGCCTCGTCGGCTACGTGCTGCGGGAGTCGGACGAGTAGGTGTCGCTCCGACTCCGGCTCGTGATCACCGTGGCGGTGGTGGCCCTGGTCGCGCTGGCCGGCGCCGACGTCGTCACGTTCTCCTCGTTCCGGGCGTCGCTCATCGCCCGCCTCGACTCGACGCTGCGGACCTCGGCCGCACCCTTGGAGGACTGCCTCGATCGCGGCGGTCACCTCACGACGACGATCCTCACCGAGGCCTCGCCGGGCATCCTCGCCGAGGTGCGGACGCGCGACGGCGCCCTGCTCCAGCACGTCGCGGCGGTCTCCGTGCCGCGCGGTGTGACGGCGGCGGAGTTCGGTCCCGCCCTTTCTGCGAGGCTGGGAGGGCTCGGGGAACTCGTGCCGTCACGGCCAGGCAACGGTCCGGTCTCGGACGACTGCCTGCGACCGACACCCGTGGCGCCGCCCAAGAACGAGCCGTTGTTCCGACCGGTGAGGCTCGGGACCGGGCGCTACTTCACGACCGAGGGAGCCGGGCCGGCTCATCCCGCCTTTCGCGTGCGGCTCTCCGTGCTCGCCGACCGGAGGCTCCTCGTCATCGCCGTGCCCTTCCAGCCCACTGCGGAGATCCTCGCTCGGCTGCTCCTCATCGAGCTCGGCGTCTCGGCGGCCGCGCTCGCCGTCGCGATCGTTCTCGGCATGATCCTCGTACGGGTCGGGGTGCGGCCGCTGCTCGAGGTCGAGAAGACGGCCGAGGACATCGTGGGCGGGGACCTCGAGGCGAGGGTACCGGAGCGGTTCAAGGCACAGACCGAGATCGGCCGCCTGACCCTCGTGCTCAACTCCATGCTCGGGCGGCTGTCGGAGGAGTTCCACGCTCGGGACGAGACGGCGAAGGAGCTCGCGCGCTCGGAGAACCGCATGCGCCAGTTCCTCGCCGACGCCTCCCACGAGCTGCGCACTCCGATCGCGGCGATCTCGGCATATGCCGAGCTGTTCTCGACGGGGGCCGCCGAGCGGCCGCAGGACCTCTCGCGCGTCCTCATCGGCATCCGTGCCGAGACGGCGAGGATGGGCACCCTCGTGGAGGACCTCGTGCTCCTAGCCAGCCTGGATGAGGGCCGCCCGCTCGAACGCCACCCGGTCGAGCTCGTCTCGCTGGCCGCCGAGGCAGTGCGTGCGGCGTCGGCGATCGGTGCGCAGTGGCCCATCCGGCTCGTCGCAACGGACTCGGTCGAAGTCTTCGGGGACGCCGCGAAGCTGAGACAGGTGGTGGACAACCTGCTCGCCAACGTCCGCGCTCACACGCCGGCCGGCACGCAGGCCGAGGTGCGGGTGTTCGCAGAGCATGAAGACGCGGTCATCGAGGTGGCCGACCACGGCCCGGGAGTGGGGAAGGGAGTGGAGGGGCGAGTGTTCGAGCGTTTCTTCCGGGCGGACTCCTCGCGCTCGCGTGCCTCGGGCGGCACCGGCCTCGGGCTCGCCATCGTCCAGGCCATCGTCGTCGCCCACGGAGGCAGCGTTTCGGGATCCGGGACGGCAGGCGGCGGTGCGACGTTCACGGTCCGCCTCCCGCGTGCCACGCCGGACGAGCCCGACGGCACGAGCTGACCCGCGGCACGGCCGCGTACCGTCGCAGAAGTGTCAGCGGCCACCCTGTTGGTTCTCAGGAGCGTCTCAGAGAGCCTCGTCAGACTCGCAGCGTGATGACCAGCCCTGTCGCGGTCCGGAACCGCCCAAGCTCGGGTGGCGGCAAGGCGAAGTCGCTCCCCGGTCCCGCTCCGCGTCCGCGCGCGCTCGACGCCGCGCTCGTGATCGCCGGCCTCGGCTTCGGCGCGACGATCGGCGTGACCCTCACGGCCGAGAGCTGGTCACAGCTGCACGCGCCCGGCGGAGTCGCCATGTTCCTCGGCAACCTGACCGGGATGGCCGGCACGTACCTGGCGCTCGTGATGGTGCTGCTCGTGAGCCGGATCCCGCACGTCGAGCGCGTCCTCGGGCAGGACGGCCTGCTCCGCTGGCACCGCCGCCTGTCGCCCTGGCCGATCTCCCTCATCGTCGCTCACGCCGTCTTGTTGACCTATGCCTACGCCGAGGCTTCGAAGACCGGCTTCATGCACCAGCTCGGCACCTTCTTCTCGAGCTACTCCGGGATGTCGATCGCTATCATCGGGTTCGTCGTGTTCCTCGCGGTCGCCGTGGCCTCGATCTACTCGGTCCGCAGCCGGATGCGGCGCGAGCGGTGGTGGGCGCTGCACCTCGGCATGTACCTCGCCTTTGCCCTCGCCTTCGTCCACGAGGTGGTGCTCGGGCCGTCGTTCGTCGGGCACCCACTCACCCAAGCCGTCTGGGGTGCCGCCTGGGCTGCCACTGCCGGGCTCGTCCTCGTCTACCGGGTCGGCTACCCCGTCGTGCGCAGCCTGCGCCACGACCTGCACGTGGACGAGGTCCGCCCGGAGGCCGACGGCGTCGTGTCGATCATCCTGCGCGGGCGCAACCTCGAGCGCCTCCCCGTCTCGGGGGGCCAGTTCTTCGAGTGGAGGTTCCTCACCCGCGGCCTCTGGTGGCAGGCACATCCGTACTCGATGTCAGCTCGTCCCCGGCCACCGTTCCTGCGACTCACGGTGAAGGCGGTCGGTGACCATTCCTCCGCCCTGGCGGAGCTCCGGCCGGGCACCCGCGTCGCCATCGAGGGCCCGTACGGCGCGTTCACGACTCACGCGCGCAAGCGCAACAAGGTCGCCTTCCTCGCGGGTGGCATCGGCATCACCGCTGCGCGGTCGCTCCTCGAGGATCTCCCGAAGTCGGCCGAGCCCGTCGTCGTCTGGCGGGTCTCGAGCCCGGCAGACGCTGCGCTCGAGGAGGAGGTCCGCACGCTCGTCACGCGCCTTCGCGGGAAGCTCCACATCCTTCCCGGCGGGCGCACGGAGGTGCCGATGCGCCACGCCGTCCGGCTCGTGCAGGACGTGAGACGGCGCGACGTGTTCGTGTCGGGGTCCGAGGGTTTCGTCGCTGCTGCGCTCGAGGAGCTGAGCCGCGACGGCGTTCCGAGAGACGCCATCCATCACGAGGTGTACGCATTGTGATCAACCGGAAGGCACCACTCGTCTCGGCCGCAGCCTGCGCCGGCCTCGCCGTCATCCTCGTCGCTCACGTTGCGAGCGGCACGCGCTCGCTGCTTCCCACGGCTGCCCGTCCGGCGGGATCGGGCACAGGCTCGGGATCGGGCACAGGCTCGGGCCAATCGAGGTCCTCGACCTCCTCAGGCGGATCGAGCTCCAGCTCCCAGGTGTCCGGCAGCACGACCGGCAAGATCGAGCAGTACGGCTATGGAGAGCTGTCGGTCTCGGTGTCGGTCTCGCACGGCAAGATCACACAGCTCAACATGGGCCGCCTGCTGACCGCGGACTCCTACTCCCAGCAGCTTGCGCAGCAGGTCATCCCGATGTTGCGCAACGAGGTCCTCTCCGCCCAGTCGGCGCAGATCTCGGGCATCTCGGGCGCTACGTACACCTCGGAGGCGTACGCGATGTCCGTTCAATCGGCGCTCGACAAGCTCCACGTGAAGTGAGCCACCCGAGCCGCAGCCGGGAGGTCTCCCACGCCGAGCCCGTCATGGGCACGGTGGTGTCGTACCGGCTCGAGCCCGGGCAGCTCTCCGAGGATGAGGCGCTCGATGCGCTTGCGGCGAGCACCTCCGAGTTGCACCGCCTCGACGACCTGTTCAGCACCTGGAAGCCGGACAGCCCGATGAGCCGCCTGCGTCGAGATGAGCTGGCGGCCCCCGTTCCCGGGGAGATCGAGATCGTGCTCGAGCTGTGCGCGGCTGCGAAGGACGTCACCGGTGGCTGGTTCGATCCGTGGGCGATGCCGGGCGGTGTCGACCCGACCGGTCTCGTGAAGGGCTGGGCTCTCGAGCGAGCTGCCGACGCGCTCCGGGCTCGGGGAGTCCGGGCTGCCATGGTGAACGGCGGCGGTGACATCGTGACCTTCGGCACGCGCACCCCACCGGCAGACGAACCTGGCGCACCAGAGGCCCGAGCTGAGGGCGCCTTCGAGTCGACCTGGCCGATCGGCATCCGTCACCCCTGGCGGCCAGAGGCGTTGGCCTGTGTCGTGTTGCTCGAGAGCGGCGGGTCGATCGCCACCTCCGGCACCTACGAGCGCGGGGATCACTTGATCGACCCGTTCGCCTCGCCGAGCGGCGCGGCGCGAGCCGGCCTCCGTCACCCCGGGGATCGACGCGTCGTCTCGGCGTCAGTCGTCGGGGCATCCCTCGCGATGGCAGACGCCTTCGCCACGGCGCTCGCGGTCGCGGGTGCAGAGGGAGCTGAGTTGGCAGAGCGGCTCATCACGCTCGGATACGAGAGCTACCGGATATTCGAGGACGGTGCAGAGGACTCCACTCCCAGGTTCCCCCTCGCGGAGGCTGCAGCCAGGTCGTGAATCATCCCGACCGGCCGCTCGCCCAGCCACGCTCGCACAGCTCAGGCGCCTCACCATCCTCAGGCGCGTCAGGCTCACTGACCGAAACGCCGCTCCCTGCGTACGAAGTCCCGCAGCGCTCGGAGGAAGTCGACGCGCCGGAAAGCGGGCCAGTAGGGGTCGACGAACACGCACTCGGCGTAGGCCGCCTGCCAGAGCAAGAAACCCGACAGCCGCGCGGCGTCGCGC
>JAJYGW010000222.1 GCA_021790615.1 Actinomycetes bacterium
CCTCTGGCTCCTCGTCTCACCTCCCCACGCTGGTGTTCCAGCTCCGCGGCATGGCGGTCTCTTCCCGCTGGCAGGGCTCGGGGGCGGGCTCGGCCCTCCTCCGCCACGGCCTGGACACCCTCGAAGTCTCCGGTGCGACGCTGGTGTGGGCCAACGGACGTGACCCGGCGCTCGCCTTCTACCGACGACACGGCTTCGTCGTCCTCGGGGACGGCTTCCTCGGGGCCGAGGGGGTGCCGCACCACTGGATCGCCCGGCGGCTCGGCACGCTGCGCTGAGCCCTCTGGACCACCCGGCGGCTCGACGGCCCGGCGTCCCGACCAGACCGGAAGCCCAGCCCAGCCCCCGTCCCGCTCAGCGATCCACGAATGCGCCCGAGAGCAGCACCTCCGACTCCTCGAGCAGCTCTGCGGCCTCGCGAAGGCGCGCGCCCACGTCCGCCGGGGCGAGGTGCGCCGTCGCGAAGCGCGCGGCCACGAGCGCCTTGCGATCGTGCTCCGGCGCCGCCCCCCAGCCGGCCTGTTCGACGAGGAGCGCCGCGGCGAGGGTCACCGAGAGGTGGCGGGCGAGCGGCTCGAGGGCCGCCTCGGCGGCCCGGGGTTCACGCCGGTCGAGGTCGCGCCAGTCCTCGAGCACCCCGGGCAGCTCCGCCCGAGCCGCTCCGAGAAGTGCGGCGGCATGCCGGAGCGCTGCGGAGCCCGGCCCGGCGGCCCGGGCGAGGACGGCGTCGAGGCGCGCCAGGTAGGGCTCGGCGGCGCCCTCTCGGACGAGGGCGCGCCGGACGTCGAGGCAGAGCACGTTGTCCGGGCCCTCCCACACGGTGTTGACCTGTGCGTCGCGAAACAGGCGCGCGACCGGCCAGTCCTCGATGTACCCGTTCCCCCCGTGCAGCTCGATGGCGACGCTCGCCGCGGTGACCCCGAGCCGTCCTGCGAAGAGCTTCGCGAGCGGGGCCGCGAGGCGAAGCGGCGGGCCGAGGAACCCGTCGAAGACGAGTGCCTGCGCGGCCTCGACGTCCACGACGAGCGCTGCGAGCGTGCGCCTGACGAGGGGTTGGTCCACGAGCCTCGCACCGAAGGCCTCGCGGGCGGTGGTGTAGCAGAGCGCCTCGACGAGCGCGCGCCGCGCGCAGCCGAGCCCCATCATCGCGACGCCCAGCCGGGCGTTGTTGGTGAGCCGCATGAGGCCCCCGAGCCCGAGGTCGGTCCCGTCCAGGCCCGCCGGGCCCGGGTCGGGCGCGAGGAGGAAGCCCTCTGCGTCGGCGAGCTCCACCTCCGCAGAGGCGACCGAGCGGGTGCCGAGCTTGTCCTTCAGCCGTCGCACGGTGATCCCGTTCGGCGAGCCGTCCCGGCGGGTGCGCAGCACCAGGAAGGGCGCAACGCCCCGGATTCCCTCGGGCGCGCCCTCCGGTCGAGCGAGCACCAGGTACGCCGCACCGTTCGCGTTCGAGACGAACCACTTCACGCCCGAGAGCCGCCAGGCGTCCCCGGAATGGCGCGCCACGGTCTCGAGCGCCCCCAGGTCCGAGCCGCCCGAGCGCTCCGTGAACAGCTGTGCCGCCTCGCCGGAGTACTCCCCGTTCGGGAAGAGCTCGGCGACGCGCGCGGCCACGTCCGCCGGCGCGTGCGCCGCCGCCAGGCGCGGGACCACCTCGCCCCCGGTTCCGAGCGCCCAGCTCATGCCGATGTCGGCCTGGTCGAGGAGGTAGGTCCACGCCGCGACGAGCGGCTCGAGGTCGACCCCGGCCGCTGTCGCCGCTGTTGCGAGGGCCGGGCGGAAGACGCTCTCGGCCTGGATCGCCGCTCGGGCGGCGAGAAAGCTCTGGGGCAGGACGATCTCGTTCACCTCGTGGCCGAAGCGGTCGTAGCGGACGAGCTCGGCGGGGTGGCGATCCGTCTCGACCGCGGCCGCGGCGACCACGCCGCCCATCAGCGTGCCCAGGCGGTCGAGGTACGGCTCCGCCCAGGCGAGGCCGTCCGCACCGAGATGGTGCGCGAGGAGGAAGCGGAGGGTGGGGTCGCTCCGGTACCAGTTGCGCCCGGCGGCACCGGCGAAACGAGCGGTCTCGTAGCGAGCGGCCACCGGGTTGCCCACGCCCCGAGCCTACGAGCCCGGACCGGGTGTAGAACCGGGGGCGGTGAGGGGCCCCGACGACGCGGTCGTGCGTCACGCGATGCTCGATCACCTGGCGCGCCTCCGCGCTGCGAGCCCGACCGGTGCGGTCCATCGGGATGCCCTGAACGCGTTCTGGGTCGAGGGCGTGCACATCCCCCTCGTCGTCCAGCAGGGCATCCGCAAGCCGGCATGGCTCGAGGCGGCGCTCGCGATCCGGACGGCCTACACCCCCCCGGGCGCCCGGCCACCCTACGAGGACGACCTGGCCGGGGCCGGGGACGGCTTCGTCCGCTACCACTATCGGGGCACCGACCCTGCGCATGCCGACAATCGCGCGCTGCGCGCAGCCAGGGTGGCTCGCCTGCCGCTCGCGTACCTGCTCGGGGTGGAGCCGGGCTGGTACTTCCCCTTTGCGCCGGTGTGGATCGTGGGCGAGGAGCCATCCCGAGCCCAGTTCGTGGTTGCCGTGGACGAGGGACAGCTGTACCTGGAGGATCGGTCGGGGTCCGGAGACGCTCGTACGTACGCGCAGCGCCTTGCGAAGGTCCGGCTCCACCAGCCCATGTTCCGCGCCCGGGTGCTCCGCGCGTACGAGAGCACCTGCGCGATCTGCGGGTTGCGCCACGGGGAGCTGCTCGATGCGGCGCACATCGTCCCCGACGGACGGCCCCGAGGCGACGCGGTGGTGCCGAACGGGCTCGCCCTCTGCAAGCTGCACCACGCTGCGTTCGACCGGAACCTCCTCGGGGTCCGCCCCGACCTCGTCGTGGAGCTGACGGGAGCCCTCCGGGACGAGGTGGACGGCCCGATGCTCCGCCATGGTCTGCAAGAGATGGCGGGGCGGCGTCTCCAGGTGCCCCGCGAGCGAGCGGCACGACCAGACCGGGACCGACTCGAGGAACGCTACGAGGAGTTTCGCCGAGCCAGCTGAGCCGTGTCCTACCGTGCCGGTCGAGAGGAAGCTCGACGACCGCTCCCAGTGGGTCCGCGGAGCTGGGTCAACCGGGGCAGGGCTGGGCCGGTCGAGCGGGAAGACTGTGCGCCGTGGAGCCAGCGAGTGGACCGAGCGGCCGGACGGGGCCGAGGTGACGACGGGCGGACTCTTCGAGGAGCTGTCCTGGCGTGGCCTCGTGGCGCAGGCGACCGACGACACCCTCGCCGAGCGACTCGACCAGGAGTCGCTCGTCCTCTACTGCGGCTTCGATCCGTCGGCCCCGAGCCTGCACGTCGGCAACCTCCTCGGGATCCTGCTCCTGCGCCGGCTGCAGGAGGCGGGCCATCGGGTCATCGCACTGGTAGCG
>JAJYGW010000009.1 GCA_021790615.1 Actinomycetes bacterium
GAGGGCTCCTCGACGACCAGGCCATGGCCGTGGACGTGCACGAGCGAGTTGACGGTGCCGAGGTCGACTGCGATTCCTGAGCGCACACCCATTGTCCGACCCTTCGCGGTGCCGCCCGTCATCGGAGCCCACCGCATCCCGTCCGACGATTGCTTCGTTCCCGCGTCGGCGACGGTTCCCCTTATTCCCACTGCTCGGATTCCCATTCCCAGGCCTTCGACGCTCGAAACCTAGGTTGCCGTCGAGAGCGGAGCTCCCGCCGACGTTCGACGTCTTGTCATCGAAGGTGACGGGTATGGTCGACGTACACCCATGTGGAGCATCCGTTCGGGACGTTGTGCCACCGATGTCCCTCGGGCTCACGTGCCCTGGGCACGGTGGCGAGACGCCTTACCTGGGTGCCGGGGTCGAGCCTGGAGGCGTTCGTGCGTCACCGCAGCAAGGTCACAGACGGCACAGGAGGAAAATCGGGCGCAACGCGTGAGCGCCGCGTGCGGCACCCCCTCGTCGTCGGCGGCGCGGTCCTGCTCGTCGTGATCGCCGGCCTCGGTGCGGCCTTCGGGACCTCGCTCGCCCGTCGCCCTGCCTCGCAGGATCGCGCTCGCTGCACCGGCCATGCCCGATGCGTCTCCACGGCGAGCAAGTCCGCCCCTCTCACCCCGCTGTCCGTCGTGTCCACGACGCCTGCATCGGGTGCCACGAACGTTCCGTCCGACACTGGCATCACCGTCGACTTCTCGACCCCGCTCCGACGGGGAAGCCCGTCCCCGACCATCGCTCCGACGGTTCCGGGCAGCTGGGTGACCGACGGGAGCACGATGGTGTTCTCTCCGGCGGGCCCCTTCGTCCCCTACGTCACGTACACCCTCACGGTCCCCGGCGGGACCGGCGGGGTCGTCGCCACCGACGGCGAGCGGCTCGGCGCCGGCGACACGATCACCTTCACGATCGCTCCCGGCAGCGTCACGCGGCTCCAGCAGCTCCTGGCCCAGCTCGGCTACCTCCCGCTCGCCTACAGCGACTCCGCCCCTGCCCCGGCGCCTTCGGAGCTCGCGCAGCCCCAGCCGGGCTCGCTCTCGTGGCGTTGGGGCGGCCTTCCGGCGCAGCTGGCCGGCCAGTGGACGCCTGGCGTGGAGAGCACCATCACAAAGGGCGCCATCATGTCCTTCGAGACACAGAACGGGCTCGCCGTCGACGGGGTCGCCGGCCCTCAGGTCTGGACCGCGCTCTTGGCCGACGTGACCGCCGCCAAGGCGAACGCCCGGCCGGTGTCCTACGTGCTCGTCTCCAAGACACTCCCCGAGCACCTCACAGTCTGGGTGGACGGGGTCCTCACCTTCGCCGACGTCCCCTGCAACACCGGGGTCCAAGGAGCCACAACCCCTGACGGCACCTTCACGGTCTTCGAGCACGTCCCTGTCTCGAACATGCGAGGGACCGACGTCACAGGCACCAGCTACGACGTCACAGTGCCATGGGCCAGCTACTTCACCGGCGGTGACGCGTTGCACGGCTACCCTCGCGCCGCATACGGCTTCCCGCAGTCCAACGGCTGCGTCGAGATGCCCATCCCGACAGCGGGGAAGGTCTGGCCCGACACCCCCATCGGCACCCTCGTCACCGTGCAGTGAGGCGATGACGAGAATTACGGTGAGGCGATGACGGTGAGGCGATGAGGAGGACCTGCCGGCTGGGCTCGGAGAACGACCAGGGTGTCGAGCGCCGGCTGCCGGCCGTTGGCCTCGCGCTCGCCGAGACCCGAACCCGGCGCCCTGCGGCCCACTGATCGCCATCGACGTGCGAACGACCCCGGCGGAACGCGTCGGACGCTCGGCGGTGCGCGCCGACGTGCTCGGCATGGTCGTGCTGGCGGGGTTCTTGGTCAGCCTCAACTGGAGCACGCTCTACGTGGCGCTGCCGGTCATCGTTCGCCACTTCCACGCCGGAACGCTCGCCGCGACCTTCATCGCGCTCACGCCGGACTGCATCAGCACCGCACTGGTCCTCGTGGTCGGTCGCCTGGGCGATCTCGCCGGGAGGACGCGTCTGTACGTGCTGGGCCTCGTCTCCTTCGTCGTGGCGAGCCTGCTCCTCGGTGCCGCGCCGACGGTCGGGTGGCTGATCGCGCTCGAGGTGTGCGAAGGGATCGGCATCGCGCTGGTCTGGAGCAACAGCGCCGCGTTGATCCGCGACACCCAGCCCGCCGAGCGGCTCAACCGGTCCTTCGGCCTCTACGCCGCCGCGACCTCTCTCGCCCAGCTGCTCGGGCCCACGGTTGGCGGGCTCCTCGCCGACACGGCGGGCTTGCGGTGGGTGTTCTGGATCAACGTGCCCGTCGGCGTCGCCTGCGTCCTGTGGGGACGAGGCGTCCTTCTCCGCCAGGTGGGCGGGCCCGGCTGGCACCGCCGAGCGCGGCACCGAGTAGCCCCTCATTTCGATGCGGGGCAGCGCCCGCGCAGACCGCTCGACCTTCCCGGAGGGGCCCTGCTGCTCGTCGGGATGCTCGGCCTGGTGGCCAGCCTGTCGCTCGCCGAGAGCTACGGCGTGGGTCCGGGCGTCCTCGTGGGCTCGGCCGCTTCGATCGGCGTCCTCGCCGTCTTCGTCGTCGTCGAGCTCGGCGCGAGCGACCCGCTGGTCGATCTCAGCCTGTTCCGAGATCGCGTGATGTCCGGCAGGCTGCTCGCGGGCCTTCTCGGCGCCATGGCCCTTTGGGTGCCGGTGCTCATCATGGCCCTCTTCTTCCAAGCAGTGCAGGGACGCTCACCGCTCGCCGCCGGCCTCGAGGTCATGCCCCTGTCGGTCTTCGCGGCCGTGACCGCCGCGCTGACGGCACGGGTCGGCAGCGGGATCCCGAGGCGGACGGTGACGCTCACGGGGGGGTTGCTCGGCTCCGCCGGCCTCGCCTCTCTGGCGTTCGCCGTCTCCGGCGACATCGCAGAGATCGCCGCGGCGCTCGCACTGGTCGGAGCCGGGAGCGGGATGTTCTCCTCTTCGTACACCAACATGCTCCTCGCGGGAGCGCCGGCGGAGCACACGGGCGCGGTGAACGGTGCTCGGCTCACGATCCAGAACCTCGGCTGGATGGTGAGCACGGTGATCCTGCTCACGATCGTGACGGCCCCGCTCGCCGTCGGCGTGCGACACGAGCTCTTCGCGGGAACGATCTCGCACCGTGCTTCCCCTGCCGCGGCGGCTGCGCTGATCGGCAGCTACCGCACGGGCTTCCTCGTCACCGCAGCCCTCGGGCTCGCAGGCAGCGCAGCGCTCGCACTCTGCCCTCGCACGCGCCTCCGGCGCAGCGCGCGCAGCCCGGTCCCCCCCCCCCTTGAACCCCCCCCCCCTTGACCCCCCCCCCCCCTTGCCCCCCCCCCCCTTGACCCCCCCCCCCCTTCCCCCCCCCCCCCTCGCCCC
>JAJYGW010000404.1 GCA_021790615.1 Actinomycetes bacterium
CGCCATCCGGGCGCTCACCAAGAAGGTCGTCCGCCGCCGCATCGTCGAGGAGGGCACGCGCATCGATGGTCGAGGGCCGAGCGACATCCGCCCGCTCTCGGCCGAGGTCGGGGTCATCCCGACCGCACACGGCTCGGCCCTGTTCCAGCGGGGTGAGACCCAGGTGCTGAACGTCGCCACGCTCGGGATGCCCCGGATGAACCAGCTCCTCGACACCATCGGGATCGACGACACGAAGCGGTACCTCCACCACTACAACATGCCGCCGTTCGCGTCCGGCGAGACCGGACGCATGGGCAGTCCCAAGCGGCGCGAGATCGGCCACGGTCTCCTCGCGGAGCGCGCGCTGCTCCCCGTCGTGCCGGCGCAGGAGGAGTTCCCCTACACCCTCCGCCTGGTTTCCGAGGTGCTCTCGTCGAACGGGTCGACCTCGATGGCTTCGGTGTGCGGCTCGACACTGTCACTGATGGACGCCGGTGTGCCGATCAAGGCGCCGGTTGCGGGCATCGCGATGGGCCTCGTGTACGCCGAGGGGCGTTACGTCACCCTCACGGACATCCTCGGTGCCGAGGACGCGTTCGGCGACATGGACTTCAAGGTCGCCGGCACCGCGGACTTCGTCACGGCGCTGCAACTCGACACCAAGATCGACGGCCTCCCCGCCGAAGTGCTCGCACAGGCGCTCGACCAGGCCCGGGCGGCACGGCTCACGATCCTCGCGGTGATGGCCGCTGCCATCTCCGAGCCGCGGCCCGAGGTGCGTGACACGGCCCCGAAGATCGTCTCCCTCGAGATCCCGCTCGACAAGATCGGCGAGGTCATCGGCCCGAAGGGCAAGACCATCAACACCATCCAGGCGGAGACCGGGGCCGACATCACCGTCGACGACCACGAGATGTTCGGTGTCGTGACGATCGGCGCGAAGCGCGGCGAGGCGGTCGAAGAGGCCCGTCGGCGGGTGCTCTCGATCCTCGACCCGCCGAAGGCGGAGGTCGGCGCGACCTATCCCGGCAAGGTCGTCAACATCACGAAGTTCGGCGCCTTCGTCAACATCCTTCCTGGGCGCGACGGACTCCTGCACATCTCCAAGCTCGGGCAGGGCAAGCGGGTGGAGCGAGTCGAGGACGTCCTCTCGCTCGGCCAGCCGGTCGACGTGCGCGTCGACGACATCGACCCCCAGGGCAAGGTGTCGCTCTCACTCGCCGGGCAGCCGGCCGCCGACGGCGACGCCGCGGGTGGGCGCGAACGGCCGGCGTCCGACGGCCGGGCTCGCCCGGCCGAGGCCTCGGCCGGCGAGCCGAGCGAGTTCGCCTCGTTCGAGGCAGAGTTCGCGGCGGAGCTCGAGGAGGCCTACGGTGACCTCGGACCGAGTGTTGCCGGGTCCCCGGGCCCCGAGCGCACGGCCGGGGGAGGCCCGCGCCGGAACCGCCGGCGTCGCTAGCCGGCGTGCTCTGTCACACCCAGCTCCCGGGGGGGCTCGAGGTGGTGACCGAGGCGATGCCGGGGGCAGACTCCGTCACTGCAGGCTTCTGGGTCGGTACCGGCGCCCGAGACGAGGCGCCCGGAGACGAGGGCGCCTCCCACTTCCTCGAACACCTGCTCTTCAAGGGCACCGAGCATCGCTCGGGCACGGAGATCGACCGGATCGTGGACGCGGTCGGGGGCGACATGAACGCCTTCACGGCGCGGGAGTACACGGCGTTCTACCTGCGCCTGCTCGGCGAGCAGCTCGACCTCGCCCTCGAGCTGCTCTCGGACGTCCTCTGGCGGGCGACGCTCGCCGAAGAGCAGCTGGAGGCCGAGCGGGGGGTGATCCTCGAGGAGATCCTGATGCACACGGACGACCCCGCGGACCTGTCCCACGAGCTGGCTTCCTCGGCGCTCTTCCCGGGCCACGGGCTGGGGCGTGACGTGCTCGGCACGTCCGAGAGCGTGGGGGGGATGGACGCGGGGCGCCTCCGTGCGTTCTTCGACATGCACTACCGGCCGGCCAACATGGTGTTCGCGGCTGCCGGCGCGCTGGATCACGATCGGGTCGTGGAAGGTGTGGCCGAGCGGCTCTCCGAGCGCAGCGGGGGCGCCCGCCCGACGCGGGTCGGGCCCGGGCGAGCGCCCGCCTCGGTTGTGGTGCATCCGCGTCGCACCGAGCAGGCGCACCTCGTCGTCGCGATGCGGGCCCCGGATCGCCACGACCCGAGGAGAGCGGCCCTGGACGTCGTCGACCACGCACTCGGCGGGGGGCTCTCCTCCCGCCTCTTCCAGGAGGTGCGGGAGCGGCGAGGGCTCGCCTACTCGGTGTACTCCGACCGTGTGGCCTACGACGACGCCGGCGCGATCGTCGTCTACGCGGCCGCCGCGCCACGCCGGATCGGCGAGGTGGCGGAGGTCCTGGCCGCCGAGTTGGACCGGATGGCGAGGACAGGGCCGACGGAGGAGGAGCTGGCCGTCGCGAAGGGGCACCTGCGAGCGTCGCTCCTGCTCTCGCTCGAGGACACCGGGGCGCGCATGAGCCGGATCGGGAGGAGCCAGCTCCTCCACGGCGAGGTCCTCCCCGTGGAGGAGCTCCTCGGACGGACCGAGGCGGTGGGTCTCGACGACGCGGCGGCGTTGGCCGCCGAGGTGCTCGGCGCGCCGCGCTCGGCGGTCCTCGTGGGGCCGTTCTCCCGCCGACGACCGAGCCTCCCCTTCGGCGAGGAGTCGTCATGACGGCCGGCGCAACGACCGAGCGGGGCGCGGTGTCCGCGCGGCGCAGGGTGGCCGTCCTCGGCGCGGCTGGCCGGCTCGGGACGACCGCCTGTGCGGCGGTGGCTGCGGCGCCGGACCTGGAGCTCGTGGCTGCGGTCGTTCGCCCGGCGCGCCTGCCCTGGACCGTGGCGCGCCCAGACGGCGGTGAGCTCGAGGCCGTCGCGGACATCGGTGCGCTCCCGGCTGCCGGTGCAGAGGTGGCTCTCGACGTGAGCGCCGCCGACGCCCTCCTCGAGCACGCGACGCTGTGTGCCCGGGCCGGCATCCACCTGGTCGTCGGGGTGAGCGGGATCGACCCCGAGCTCCGAGAGGCCCTCGAGCGACTCTTCGCGGGAACCGGGCTGGGCTGCCGATTGGTCCCGAACTTCGCCGTGGGCGCCGTGCTCGCCAACCACATGGCTGCCCTGGCGGCCCCCTTTGCGAGCTCGATCGAAGTGGTGGAGATGCACCACGCGGCGAAACGGGATGCGCCGTCGGGTACGGCACGTGCCGCCGCCACCTCGATGGCCGTGGCGCGCGCGGCTGCCGGCTCCCCGCTGCTGCTCCCGGAGGAGCCGGACGCGAGCCCGGCCGCACCCTCGCGGGGCAGCCGGGGCCCGGGCGGTATCCGTCTGCACAGCATCCGGCTGGCAGGTGCCGTCGCGCACCAGGAGATCCGACTCGG
>JAJYGW010000165.1 GCA_021790615.1 Actinomycetes bacterium
CATGACCGGTTCGAGCAGCGAGGTCAGCGCCGTCATCCGGGTCTCCACCTGCGCGTCGTAGGCATTGGCGACGTTCAGGAGCATCTCCTCGAGCTGGCCGGAGCGCTCGCCGATCGCCACCATGTGGTAGACCATCGGCGGGAATTCGCCGGAGCGGCGCAGGGGGGCCGCGATGCTCTCGCCCTCCTTGATCGCCTCGCGCGACTCCTCGATCACCCCCGAGAGGACCGTGTTCGTCACGATCGCCTTGACGATGTCCATCGAGGTGAGGAGCGGGACGCCGCTCTTGAGCAGCGTCGACAGCGTCCGCGAGAAGCGGGCGATGGCCAGCAGCCGGATGATCTTGCCGAAGATCGGCAGGTGCAGCGTGGTCCGGTCCCACCACGCCCTCCCCTTCTTACCGCGGATGTAGGCCAAGAAGCCCCAGACGGAGAGCACCGCCAGGGTGAGGAGCGCGTACCAGTAGTCCCGCGCCGTGTCGGAGACGAAGATCAGGATTCGGGTGGGCAGCGGCAGGACCATCCTCATGTCCTGGAACATCGCGGTGACCTTGGGCACCACCACCGTCATCAGGATCCCCATGATGATCGTGCCGACGATCACCATGATGATCGGGTAGGCCATGGTCCCGATCACCTTCGATCGCAGGCGGGCCTGGGCCTCGGTGAAGTCGGCGAGCCGGATCAGCACGACGTGGAGGGCGCCCGAGTGCTCGCCGGCCCGGATCATGTTCACGAACAGGGTGCTGAAGACCTTCGGGTGCTGCGCCATCGCGTCCGCGAGGGTGGACCCCTCGTTGACCCTGTCCTTGACCGCCGAGACGACCCGCTTGAGTCGCTCGTGATCCACCTGTTCGATGAGCGCGGTCATCGCCTCGACGAGCGGGATGCCGGCGCCGACCAGCGTCGCGAGCTGCCGGGTCATCACCGCGATGTCGTCGGCGCTGATGCGGCCGGTGATGAACCGCTTCACGTCGACCTCGCCCGTGGCGCGGGCGTTCTTCTCCTGCTCCGCGGTCACCTCGGAGAGGAAGATCCCCTCCTTGCGCAGGAGGGCGCGCAGCCCCTTCGCGCTGTCCGCCTCGCGGATCCCGGCGACCGACTTGCCGGCGTCGGTCACGCCCTTGTACTCGAAGACCGGCATGGCCTAGACGATGTCTTCCTGGGTCACCGACAGGAGCTCGGCGATGGACGTGCTCCCGCGCAGGACCTTGGACGCGCCGTCCTGGATGAGGGTGCGCATCCCCTGGGCGATGGCCGTCTTCTTGATCGTGCCGGAGTCGACCTTGCGCAGGATGAGCTGGCGCACCTCGTCGGTGACCAGCATCATCTCGTAGATGCCGATGCGGCCCCGGTAGCCCGTGCCGTTGCAGGCCGGGCACCCCTTCTCCCGGTAGAGGCGGTCGACGCCGGCCTCGCGCAGCGAGTCGGGGCCCAGCCCGATCTCGGCGAGCGCCTCGGCCGTCGGCGCGTAGGCCTCGCGGCACTCCTTGCAGAGGACCCGGACGAGCCGCTGCGCGACACAGCCCATGAGGGACGAGGCGACGAGGAACGGCTCGACGCCCATGTCCACGAGCCGGGTCACCGCGCCGGGGGCGTCGTTCGTGTGGACGGTGGAGAAGACCAGGTGGCCGGTGAGCGACGCCTGGATGGCGATCTCCGCCGTCTCCAGATCGCGGATCTCGCCGACCATGATCACGTCCGGGTCCTGCCGCAGGAAGCTGCGCAGCCCCGAGGCGAACGTCAGGTCGATCTTCGGGTTCACCTGGACCTGGCCGATGCCCTTGATCTGGATCTCGACCGGGTCCTCCACGGTCAGGATGTTCAGCTCGGGGGTGTTGATCTGGGAGAGCGCCGCGTAGAGCGTCGTGCTCTTGCCCGAGCCCGTCGGCCCGGTGACCAGGATGATCCCGTGACTCCGGTGGATCAGGGAGTCCATGACCTCGAGCTGCTCGGTCGAGAAGCCCAGCTCGCCGAGGTCGAGCAGGACCGCGCTCTTGTCGAGCAGCCGCATGACGAGCCGTTCGCCGTGGGAGG
The DNA here is from genome assembly GCA_021790615.1 of Actinomycetes bacterium. The sequence continues at coordinate 2,037 of JAJYGW010000165.1, forward strand.
TGGGCACGGTCGAGAGTCGGATGTCGATGTCGCGGCCGGCGAGCTTGATCCGGATCCGGCCGTCCTGGGGGAGGCGCGTCTCGGCGATGTTCAGGTTCCCCATGATCTTGACGCGCGAGGCGATGGCTTTCTGGAACCGCTTGGGGGGCTTGATCTTCTCCCGCAGGACGCCGTCCACCCGGAAGCGCACCGACAGCTCCCGCTCGAACGGCTCGATGTGGATGTCGGAGGCCCGCTCCTTCGCCGCCTGGAAGAGCAACGAGTTGACGAGCTTGATGATCGGCGCCTCGTCCTCCCCCGCGTCCAGGAGGTCCTGCGGCTCCTCCAACTCGTGGGCGAGGCTCGCGAGGTCTTCGCCCGCCATGTCGTCCATGAGCCGCTCGGCCTCGTTGGCGGCCCGGTCGTAGACCTGGTTGATGGCGTCGAGGACGGCCTGCGGGGGGGCGACGTGGGGCGAGACCGGCGCCTCCAGCAGCATCCGCGCCTCGTCGAGCAACGCGGTGTCGAGCGGATCGCCGGTCGCGAGCACGATCGTCTCCCCCTCGCGGCGCAGCGGCAGCACCTTCGCCTGCTTGGCGAAGTTGATCGGCAGCTTCTGGATCAGGTCCGTGGGGACCGCGTCGATCGGCAGGCGCGCCGAGAACGGCAGGTCGAGCTGGAGGGCGAGCGCGGAGAGGACCTGCTCCTCGGTGACCACCTTGAGGCCCACCAAGAGCTCCCCCAGCCGGCCGCCCTTCTCCGCCTGCTGCGCGAGCGCCTCGTCGAGCTTCTCCCGCGACAGCCCCGCCGTCTCGACGAGGATCTCGCCGAGCGGCCGGCTGCACGGCGAAGGCGGCGGCGGGATCGGCCGGACCTCCCGCATCCCGGGCGCCGTCCCGCCCGCTTCCATCGGGATCGAGCCGGGCATCTCCACGTTCGTGACAACCTCCGCGGCCACGCCGCCGTTCCGCTGCGTCTTAGTAACCACCGCCCGGCGCGGGCGCCGGAGGCGGCGCGGGCTCGAAGACCGCCCCCGGGTGCCGCCGGGCCTTCGGGTGGATGGTCCGCTCGCCGGCCTCGTCTCCGGAACCGCCGTTCTCGACCTTGTTCTCCTCCTTGCGCAGGCGCACGGTCATCTCCCCGAGCGGGCCGCTCTTGCGCTCGTAGTCGATCGGCACGTGGTAGACCGACGACTCGCCGTAGAAGCGCTCCACGAACTCCTGCCGTTCCTGGAGCTTCCTTTCGAAGATCTTCCGGAAGTCCGAGGAGTCACGGATGATGTAGGGGGTCAGGAAGAGGAGCAGGTTGACCTTCTGCTTCTTCGTCGTGTCGTAGCGGAAGAGCCAGCCCAGGACGGGGATGTCCCCCAGGACCGGCGTCTTGTTCGA
>JAJYGW010000375.1 GCA_021790615.1 Actinomycetes bacterium
CTTCGTGAAGGGAAACCCGCTCCCGCCCGGGCCGCCGCCCTTCGACGAGCTCGGCGAGCACGAGCGCTTGGACTTCGACCCCAAGGGTGTCCCCTCCAGAGCGCTGACCGCGGTCGCGCCCAGCTCGGGCGAGCTCTGGCACCGCTGGAACGCCGAGATCGCCGTGCCGGCGTCGGGCCTCTACGTCTTCTCCATCGTCGGAAGCGGAGACGTGTTCATGAGCGTCGACGGCCGGCAGGTGTTCGCCGACCGGGGCCTGCACTCCCGCTCGCCCTGGTCCTTCGGCGTCACCCTGCAGGCCGGCCGCCGGTACCGGCTGTCGCTCAGGTGGTTCTCGACGCCCACGCTGCCGGGCCCGTCCATGACGTGGGCCGACGAGACGCCGAGCATCCGGGCGGCGGTGGCGGCCGCGCGGAGGTCCTCGGTCGCGGTCGTCGTCGTTGACGACTGGACGAGCGAGGGATCGGACCGCCCGACGCTCGACCTGCCGTCCGCCCAGAACGAGCTCATCTCGGCCGCGAGCTCCGCCAACCCGCGCACGATCGTCGTGCTCTCGACCGGCGGGCCCGTCCTCATGCCGTGGCTGTCGCGCGTGAAGGCCGTGCTGGAGGGCTGGTACGGAGGAGAGGAGGCGGGCACGGGGATCGCCAACGCCCTCTTCGGGCGCATCGACCCCTCCGGTCACCTGCCTGTCACGTTCCCGAGATCAGCCGAGCAGGGGCCGACCGACGCGACGAGCGCCTACCCCGGGGTCGCAGGAACCGTCACCTACAGCGAAGGGCTCGACATCGGCTACCGCTACTATCAGGCGCACCGGCAGCAGCCGCTCTTCCCCTTCGGCTTCGGCCTGTCCTACACGACCTTCTCGCTCTCGTCCATGCACGTGGCGCCTGCCCGCGGCGGAACCGCCTGGGCGGTCTCTGCCAAGGTGGCGAACACCGGGAGGCGGACCGGCACGGCCGTCGTGCAGGCCTACGTCGGCTTCCCCGCAGGCGCAGGCGAGCCAACGCACCAACTGGCGGCGTTCGCCCGGGTCACACTCGCTCCCGGCCAGTCGAAGCGGGTCGTCCTCGGCCTCCCCCTCCGCTGCTTCCAGGCATTCTTGAATGGACGTTTCCGGACCGTCCCCGGCTCCTACGTGGTATCGCTCGGCCAGTCGTCGAGCAGGCTCCCGCTCCGGGCGAGCGTGCAGCCTCCGGCCTGAGCTCCGCAGCGCCGTCCGGACGCGGCCCGGACAGCGCACCGCCGGCGCGAGACTCAGCGAGGGTGGAGCCAGACGCCGCCCAGCCAGGGACCCCACAGGACGCCGAACATCGTGCCGAGCGCGAGCGCGGGCGCGAACGGGAAGCGACGGCGGCCGCGGGTGCTCAGGACCGCGACGCCGAACAGGGCGCCGGCGACGAACGCCGCGAGGAACCCGAGGTAGAGGGCCGCGAACCCGAGCCATCCGAGCGCGCCGCCGCACAACCCGGCGAGCCGCACGTCTCCGAAGCCCATCGCCTTGGGGGAGATCCACCACACCACCCCGAAGAGGACGAACGCGATCGCTCCGCCGCCGAGGGCGTCGACCATCGGGCGCCACGCGTGGTCCGTCGCCGAGGCAGCCAGGAGCGCCGCACCCACCGCCGCCACGGCGACGTAGACGATCCGGCGCGGGACGAGGCCGGTGCGCAGGTCGGTGACCGAGACGACCACGAGCGCGCCGGCGAGCACGCAGTACGCAGCGAGCTGCGGGACCGCTCCGAGCCGGACCGCGGCGAGCGCGCAGGCGGCCGCGGTGACGAGGGCCACGGCTCCCGCCTCGAGCACGGCCGGCGCACCTGCAGGCACCACCGTCGTCGTCGCGTCCCCCGGCGACCGTGCACCGGCTGTCGGCGCCCCTGCCGGCGGCGGTCCGGCAACGGCCAGCGTGGGACTGGCGGCGCCGTCCACGGCGAACTGGTCGACGGGTGCGGCGGCCGGGCGCCGGACCCGTCGCGCGACGAGGTCGAGCAGCGGCCCGGCTGCTGCTCCGCCGGCGCCGCAGACGGCCACCACCCCCCAGGCCGTCATGGCGCGCTCAGTAGTACGGGTTGGCGCCGACCGCGTGGTCCGTCACGTCCACCACCCGGGTGATCTCGGGGACCTCCTCGCGCAGGGCGGTCTCGATTCCCTGCGACAACGTCATGCGGGACATCGCGCAGCCCTGGCAGCCGCCCGAGAGCGCCAGGTACGCGACGCCGCCGCCTTCGTCGATCGCGACGAGGTCGGACCGGCCGCCGTGCGCGGCGATCGAGGGGTTGACCATCTCCTCCAGCACCGCCCTCACGCGGGTGCCGAGAGGGCCGTCGAGGCCCGCCGCCATCACGTCTTCGGGGACGCCGACCTCGGGCTCGGGCGAGTTCGGGTTCACCAGGACGAGGCCGCCCTCGCCCTCGGCGTTCCAATCGAGCCGCGCGCCGCGCAGCCGGTCGACGCTCGACTTCGGGACCACGATGGTCAGCTCGTCGTCCACGACGAGGGTGTCGTCGTCCGCCGCATCCGCCCGGGCCTGGAAGTAGAGGTCGTAGACGAACTGGGCATGCTGCACGCCGCGCACCTCGAGCCACAGCGCGAGGCCGCCAGGATCCTGCTCTTGCGCGAGCGCCTCGCGCACGACCTGGCGCGCCTCGGGCGACAGCGTGACGAGTGCGAGCTCTTCCGCGATCCGTGCCATCGCGCCATTGTACGGGGTATGGTCCGGCGCCATGGCCACCCGCGAGGTCCCCGTCCACGAATGGGTGAGCTTCGAGGATCCCGACGAGGACCGGACCTGGGTGTTCGACGTGACGTTCCTCACCAGCAACTGGACCTGCATCTACGGCCGGGGCTGCCAGGGGGTCCTCACCGAGACCGCTCCGGAGCTGGTCCACGGATGCTGCTCCTACGGGGCGCACTTCGTCGACGACGACGACGTCCGCCGCGTCGAGCGGGCGGCCGGGAAGCTGAGCGACGGGCAGTGGCAGCACCGCAGCCGTGCCCTGAAGAAGGGGATCACCCGGAAGACCAGGCGGGGCGAGACCATCACCCGGCTCGTCGACGGCGCCTGCATCTTCCTCAACCGCCCGGGCTTCCCCACCGGTCCGGGGTGCGCGCTCCACCAGGCCGCGCTCGCCGGGGGGCGTCGCCCGCTCGACCTGAAGCCAGAGGTGTGCTGGCAGCTGCCGCTCCGCAGGGAGGACCAGGTCGCCGACGACGGCCACGTCACCTCGACGGTCGGACAGTGGGACAGGCGCCACTGGGGGGCCGGGGGGCAGGAGTTCGCCTGGTGGTGCACCGAGTCCGAGCAGGCGTTCGTCGGCACCCGGCCCGTGTACGTGGAGATGGCCGACGAGCTCGCCGAGATGACGGGCAGGAAGGTGCACCGGGCGCTTCGCACCTACCT
>JAJYGW010000158.1 GCA_021790615.1 Actinomycetes bacterium
CCTGCCATCGGCGGCCCCGCAGGCCGCGGAGCCCGGGAGGGCCGAGCCGAAGGGGGGCTGACTCCGTCTCGGGCTGACTCCGTCCGGGGCGGGCTCGGTCTGGGGCTCGTCTCGGGCGGGCGGGCGGGCGTCGCGCCGTGCCGCGTCCATCCGGCGCCGGCACCGTGCTGGGTCGAGCCGGGGTCGAGCCGGGCGCCCCTCGGGATGGCAGGGGCACTCGTCGTCCTGCTCCACGTTCCCCGAAGCAGCGGAGGAGCCTCCGCGGATCCGTGCGTGCGAGCGGCGAGAGAAAGCTAGCATTGCTAACGGTCTTTCGGCCGGGGGCAGCGCCGCCGAGTCGACGGCGCTGGGTGATGCCGGGGGCGGAGGAGCCTCGAGGAGGAGCGTGGGCGAGCCGGCGGACGGAGTCGGAGGAGACGGCGGCGCCGAGGCGCGGCGTAGCCGTGTCGCAGCCGCAGTTCGGCCGGCCTGGATGGGTCGGGAGATCTCGATCATCTGGTGGGCTCGCGTCGCGATGAGCGCGAGCCGCGCACTTGCCGGGGTCATCACCCCGCTCTACCTGGCCGCCATCGGCTTCGACGCGCTCCGTCTCGGCGTGCTCATGGTGGCGGTCGCAGCCACCTCTGCCGTGCTCTCGGCCGTCATCGGGTTGGCCTCGGATCGGCTCGGGCGCAAGCCCTTCCTCGTCCTGCTCCCCCTCGCGAGTGCGCTCGCGGGTGTCGCATTCGCCTTCTCCTCCTCGGTCGGGATCCTCTTCGTCGCCGCGGCCATCGGCAGTTTCGGCCGGGGGGCAGGCGCGGGTGCCGGCGCCGTCGGGCCGTACCAGCCGGCAGAGAGCGCGCTGGTGACCGATCTCGCGTCGCCGACGACGCGCAGCCGTGCCTTCGGCCGGCTGGCCTTCGGCTCGTCCCTCGGCGCGCTCGCCGGTGGACTCCTCGCGACGCTTGCGGGAGGTGGGCACCCGCTCGCACGAGCCGCCCTCGCCACCTACCGGCCGGCCTTCCTCGCCACCGCTGCCCTCTCGCTGGTTGCGGGTCTCGTGGCGCTCGCCATCCGCGAGCCCCGGCGGCCCCCCGCCCGAACGGGTGCGCCTCGCCGGCCCCGCCTCCCGCACCGCTCGTTTCCCTTGCTCTGGCGGCTCTGGGTCACGAACTCCTTCAACGGCCTCGCCGTCGGCATGTTCGGCCCGTTCGTCACCTACTGGTTCTACCTGCGCTACGGCGCATCCGCCGCCGAGATCGGCGTCCTCTACGCCGTCATCAACGCGGCCACCCTGGTGTCCACGCTCTCGGCTGCAGGGCTGGCGGAGCGTTTCGGGCTCGTGCGGACCGTCGTGGCGGTGCGGACCGCGCAGGCTCTCCTCCTCGTGCCGATGGTGCTCGCCCCGAGCTTCCTGCTCGCTGGTGGGCTCTACCTGGTCCGCATGGTGGTGCAGCGGATCGGGCTCCCGCTCCGCCAGTCCTACGTGCTCGCCATGGCCGATCCGGACGAGCGGGCGTCGGTGACCGCGCTCTCGAACCTCCCGAGCCAGGTGGCCATGGCGGGCAGCCCCGTTGCCGCGGGCTACCTCTTCGACGAGGTGAGCCTCTCCCTCCCCTTCGAGATCGCAAGCCTGCTCCAGCTCGCCAACACGGTCACCTTCTGGTGGTTCTTCCGCCACGCGGCGCCGGACGAGGAGCGGGAAGGCCGCCGCGGGACGGGAAGCGCCGCGCGAGCTCCGGCCTGGGCGCGCGCCCGTGCAGCGGCGGAGCCCGACGGGCCGGGAGTCGTACGCCCGGTCGCCTCCGCCCCGCGCCCGACCGGAGCCAGCACGGACATCGTCGGTGTCCGGATGGCGGCGGGTGTCCCGGGTGCGCCGGCACCGCAGTCGCCAGGAGCTCCGAGAGCCGCGCGCCCGTAGGGCAGGGGTCGACTTCGCCGGCTCGGCCAAGTGGCGACCGCCATTGGGCTCCCAGCCGCTCTCTCGCCGGGTCCTCCCGGTCCGGTCCGGCGTCGGTCACGCCTCACCGACGAGTCCGTGCGTACCGACGCCCGCTCGGCCCCTATGGGTCGTCGTTTCCCTCGGTGCACGCGAGAAAGGCCGCTCGGGCTGCCGTCGTGAGCGGACCCGGAACGGACGGGAGTGCCGTGCCGTCGACCGCAGCGATCGGGCGCACACCGCGCGTGGTGGAGGTGAGGAACGCTTCGCTCGCTTCGGTGAGCGCCACGAGGGGGAGATGCTCTTCGCTCGCCTCGATCACCTCGAGCACGAGCTCGCGCGTCACCCCGGCGAGGCAGCCGCACTCGAGCGCAGGCGTGCAGAGGCGGCCCTCCCAGACGACGAAGACGTTCGCCCCCGTCCCCTCGCAGAGCTCGCCGGCCGTGTTGGCGAAGATCGCCTCCGACGCGCCGCGCCGGCGCGCCTCGGCGAGTGCGCGGACGTTCTCGGCATAGGAGGTGGTCTTGAGCCCGGTGAGCGCGCCCCGCTCGTTGCGACGCCACGGGACGATGGCGACGGCCTCCCCTGGCGGCGTACCTCGCCCGTTGGACCAGGACGGAGCAGGTCCGTTCGCGACGACCAGCAGCGGGGGGCCGGCACCGCGCACCGATCCGAGCGGCCCGGGGCCAGCCGTCCAGGTGATGCGGAGGATTCCCGACCGGTGGACCGCAGCGGCCGCCACTGCCTCCACGGCGGCCTCGACGAGCCCGGGAGCCGGCGCGACCAGCCCGAGCCCGGCTGCCGAGCGATTCAGGCGAGCGAGATGGCGCCGGAGGGCGAAGGGGCGACCCTCGCGGAGCTCGATCGTCTCGAAGACGCCGTCCCCAGTTACCAGGCCGTGGTCGAACACCGAAACCGCTGCTCGCTCCGCCTCGAGGAGCCCGTCGCCGACCCAGACCAGCCCAGCGACACCCCTCACAGCCGGGGCAGGCTCCTCGGTCATACGGCCTTGACCACGGCCACCAGCTTGGCGAGGGAGTCCTTCGCGTCGCCGAAGAGGAGAACCGTCTTCGGGTCGAAGAGCAGTTCGTTGTCGATGCCGGCGAAGCCGGGACGCATCGAGCGCTTGAGGAACACGACCGACTTCGCCTGGTCGACCTCGATGATCGGCATGCCGTAGATCGGGCTGCCGGGCGAGTCCCGAGCAGCGGGGTTGACGACGTCGTTCGCGCCCACGACGAGCGCGACATCCGTCCTCGCCAGCTCCCCGTTCGCGACGTCCATCTCCTCCAGTTGCTCGTAGGGCACGTCGGCCTCCGCGAGCAGCACGTTCATGTGCCCGGGCATCCGCCCGGCGACCGGGTGGATCGCATAGGTCACGGTGACCCCTCTCGCCTCGAGCAGCGAAACCAGCTCGCGGAGCGTGTGCTGCGCCTGTGCCACGGCGAGCCCGTAGCCGGGCACCACCATCACCCGGTCTGCG
>JAJYGW010000035.1 GCA_021790615.1 Actinomycetes bacterium
TGGCGGCAAGGCGTGCGGCCCGGCCGGCTCGTTTGCGCTCACGCTTGGCAGACGGCACGACCGGTGAACCTAGTCGCCAACGTGGTCGACGAGAGGCTCGGCCCGCCGCCCGACCGGTCTCGGCCCCGGCCAGACCGGGCTTCGCCCCCGGCACAGTCGCGGACGCCGGCTAGGGTCGCCGTCCGTGGCGCTGGTCGTCCAGAAGTTCGGCGGGTCCTCGCTCTCGGACACCGAGCGGATCCGTGCCGTCGCTGACCACGTCGCACGGACGCGGCGTCAGGGCCACGAGGTCGTCGTCGTCGTGAGCGCGATGGGCAAGACCACGGACGAGCTGATCCGCCTCGCCGGGGAGGTCTCGAAGGTGGTCCCGGGGCGCGAGCTCGACATGCTGCTCACCACGGGCGAGCGCATCTCGATGGCGCTGCTGTGCATGGCACTCGCGGAGCTCGGGGTGCCTGCGGCCTCGTTCACCGGTTCGCAGGCCGGCATCGTGACCGACGCCGTGCACACCAAGGCGAAGATCGTGGAGGTCCGCGGCGACCGGGTCCGCGGCGCCCTCGCCGAGGGCAAGGTGCCGGTGGTGGCCGGCTTCCAGGGGGTCTCGCTCGGGAGGGAGATCACGACGCTCGGGCGGGGCGGCTCGGACACGACTGCGGTCGCCGTTGCCGCTGCCCTCGGCGCCGGGGTGTGCGAGATCTACACCGACGTCTCGGGGGTCTTCAGCGCGGACCCGCGTCTCGTGCCGGACGCCCGGCGTCTCGCCCGCATCTCCTTCGAGGAGATGCTCGAGGTCGCCGCGAGCGGCGGCCGGGTGCTGATGCACCGGTCGGTGGAGTTCGGCCGGCGTTACCACGTCCCGATCCACGTTCGATCCAGCTTCACCTGGGAGCCGGGGACCTGGGTCGTCGAGGAGGAGGAGGCTATGGAGGAGGCACTGGTCACAGCGGTCACCCACGACACCTCGGAGGTCAAGCTGACGGTGTCGGGCGTCCCCGACCGTCCGGGGATTGCCGCGAGGCTCTTCCGCGGGCTTGCGGAGCGGGCGGTGAACGTCGACATGATCGTCCAGAACACCTCCTCGCACGGGCTCACGGACATCTCGTTCACCGTGCCCGCCGACGACTTGGCGGTGGCGCTCGGCGTCTCCCAAGCGGTCGCCCCCGGCATCGGCGCAACCGGCGTCACCGCCGACGCCGAGGTGGCCAAGGTGAGCGTGATCGGGGCAGGCATGCGCTCCTCCCCGGGTGTCACGGCGACGATGTTCGAGGCCCTCGCTGCGGCGTCGATCAACATCGAGATGATCTCCACCTCGCCGATCCGCATCTCGTGCGTGCTCAGGCGCGCAGACGTGGAGCGTGCCGTGGCGCTCCTCCACGACGCCTTCGAACTCGGGACCGACGCGCCGGCGCGGCGCGCCGGCGCCTCCTAGGCGCGGATCCGTGCGCGTCGGCATCTTCGGGGCAACCGGCCAGGTGGGGGCGGTGATGCGCGACCTGCTCGAGAGCCGCGCCTTCCCGGCTGAACAGGTCCGGTTCTTCGCCTCGGCTCGGTCGGCCGGGACCCACCTCGCCTGGGCGGGGGGCGAGCTGCCCGTGGAGGACGCGGCGAGTGCCGACTTCCGCGGCCTGGACCTCGCGCTCTGCTCGATGGGTGCGACGGCGTCCCGGGAGCTGGCGCCCCGTATCGCCGATGCGGGTGCCGTGGTCGTCGACAACTCCTCGGCGTGGCGGATGGACCCCGAGGTCCCGCTGGTGGTGCCGGAGGTGAACGCTGCCGCGCTCGGGAGCCTCCCGAAGGGCATCGTCGCGAACCCGAACTGCACGACGATGGTCTGCATGGCGCCGCTCGCCGCGCTGCGGGACCTCGCCGGCTTGCGCCGCGTGGTCGCGGCCACCTACCAGGCCGTCTCAGGCGCCGGTGCGGCCGGGGTCGCCGAGCTCGCTCGTGAGGTGGCGGCCGCGGGTGACGAAGCGCCGGCCCTCGCCTTCGACGGCCGGGCTGTCGGGCTCGGCCAGCCGGCTGTGTTCGCCGGGCCGGTCGCGTACAACGTCCTCCCGCTCGCCGGCAGCCTGGTGGACGAGGAGACGAACGAGGAGCACAAGTTCCGCGACGAGAGCCGCAAGATCCTCGACCTGGCGCACCTCGGGGTGGTCTGCACCTGCGTCCGGGTGCCGGTCTACACGGGGCACTCGGTTGCGCTGACGGTCGAGCTCGAGCGGCCCGTCGAGCTCGACGCCGCGCGCGCCGCCCTTGCGTCGGCTGCCGGCGTCGAGCTCGTCGAGGTCCCCACCCCGCTCGAGGCGGCCGGGCGGGACGCCGTGCTCGTCGGCCGGGTGCGGGTCGACCACACCGTGGAGGCGGGACTCTCCCTCTTCGTGAGCGGCGACAACCTCCGCAAGGGCGCCGCACTCAACGCCATCCAGATCGCCGAGGAGCTCCTGGCCCGATCGGCCTGAGCACTCCCCCAGCCCGCCCGGCCTGCTGCGGGAGCAGGTGACCCGGCTCCGCTCGGCACGCGCAGCGCCCCGCTCGAGCAGGCGAGAAGGCGGGCAGGCGGGCAGGCGGCCAGGCGGGCAGGCGGCCAGGAAAGCCCAGCCGGTTCAGCGCAACAGCCTGCTCAGGGGCGGAAGCGGGCCATGCGGATCGCCGCCGCCGTGCGAGTGCCCTCGGACAGCCAGAGCCTCGTCTCCTCGCCGCCGGCCGGTGAGTCGGGGGACGTCACCACCCACACCGGCTCGAGCCCGAGGATCGGCGAGCGGTACTCCACCTCCACGAACCCCGGTCGTCCCTCGAGACCGAGCCGGTGCAGCTCGTCCTCGGCGGCGGCGAGGTGGACCGAGTTGTTCACGTGGCCCAGGACGTCGAAGTCTGTCTCGCGGAGTTGCCAGGGGCGTCTCCGGCCAGGGTCCGGTGACGGTGGTGAGACGAGCCGGGCGCGGACCCGGCGCCCACCTGCAGCGGTCGCGTAGACGCCGAGGAAGGCCTCGCCGAGCGGGACGGGCCGGCCCGAGCGGGGATCGAGCGGGACCCAGACGGCCGTCGCCTCGACGTGCCCGCCCCCGGCGCCCTCGACGACGGTGTGGCGCTCGGCCCAGCGCTCGCCGAGCCCGGAGCAGCGGGTGGTGAGCCTGAGCGGCTCGGCGAGGCGAGGGGGCTCGAGGACCTCGATCGTGGTGCGCCGGAGCGCCCAGGCGACATCGGGAGCGAGGCCCGCGTCGGCGACGTCGGCCGCCGCCACGTCCTGGAGGTAGCGCGCGAGCGCGTCGAAGCGCAACAGGCCCGCCCGCGTCACGTCGGCGGACCGCACCCACCACCGTGCCGAGAAGCGGCGCCCGGCGGGGTCGGGTGACGCGGGCTCGCTCTCGGCGATGCCGGGCACTCCCCCCTCGACGTACGGAA
>JAJYGW010000183.1 GCA_021790615.1 Actinomycetes bacterium
CCCCCCCCAGGTGCTCGAGGTGTGGCACGGGGGGCTCTCGTCGTGGGGCGGCCTCCTGCTCGCTGTGCCGACGGGCTGGCTGGTCATCCGGCGCCGTTGCCCGGAGCTGCGCCTGGGTGCCGCCATGGACGTCGTCGGGCCCGTTCTGGCCGCCGCCTGGGCCATGGGGCGCCTGCTCGGGCCGCAGCTCATGTACGCGGGGGGCGGCCACCTCACGCACCAGTGGTTCGGGATGTACTACACGGGACAGACCGGAAGGCGCCTCCCGGTCCCGATCTTCCAGGCGGTGGAGGACTTCACGATCTTCTGCGTCCTCATCGTCGTCGAGCGCCGGCTCGAGCGGCTCCGCTCGACCCGGGGGACGGAGTCCGCCCTCGTCCCACCGGCTGGCGTGGTCATCGGCAGCGGCATGGTGCTGTGGGGAATCGAGCGGGTAGTCGACGAGTGGCTGTGGCTCGCCTACCCCGGACAGCTCGGCGACGTGCTCGTGGAGGCCGCCGGCGTGGCGCTGGCGGTCGCCGGGATCGTGGTGCTGGTCGTCGCACGACGCCGGTGGCGGTCCTGGCTCGCAGCCGAGCTGGCACTCCCGTCGACGCGGACCGAGGCCCCCAGCACGGCGGGCGCGCCGGGGCTCGAGGCGGGCGCGCCGGGGCTCGAGGCGAGCGCGCCGCCGGGGCGTCGAGACGGGGCGTCCCGGTCGGCCGCCGGAGCTGCCCGGGTCGGCGCAGATCAAGAAGGGACCTGACCGCCGCTCCTGATGCGCGCGCCCGTCCGCGGCGCAGGCCGTCCCTCGCCTACCATGAGCTGAGCGCGTCGTGGGGCAAGTCCCCGACGCGCTCCGGCGGAAGGGGGGCCCGGATGTCCGAGGTGAGTGCGCCTTTGGACCGAGTCCCCGGCCGCGCCAGAGAGCGGGACCCCGACCACGTCGTCGAGTCGGCGGGCTCCGAATCGGGCCCTGCCAGAGACTCGCGTCCGGTCACCGTCGGCGAGATGTCCAGGATCCTCCAGACCGCGAGCGGGCGCCGGCAGGCGCCCTGGGAGCGGGACTTCGACAACCTCTCGTACGAGTGGCGGAGGATCGTCGCTGAGCTCGTCGGCACGTTCTTCCTCGTCCTCGTCGCTGCAGGGGCCGTGATGGCCGCTGCCGTCTACGGGAGCACGGTCAGCAGGGGCGCGCTGGTCGTGGCGCCCGCTCTCATGGTGATGGCGATCATCCTCGCCATCGGCGCCGTCTCCGGCGCCCACCTGAACCCCGTGGTGACGCTCGCGTTCGCCCTCCGCAACGAATTCCCGTGGCGGCGCATCCCGCTCTACATCGTGGCCCAGGTCGCGGGGGCGATCGTCGCCTGCCTCCTGCTCTGGGCGATGTTCGGGAAGGTGGGCGGGTTCGGCGCGACGGTGCCCGGTCCGCACGTGTCCGGCTCGAAAGCGATGTGGATGGAGGCGGTCCTCACCTGCGGGCTGGTCACCACCATCTTGGGCACCGCGTCGGGGGCGCAGAACGTCGGACCGCTCTCGGCGCTGGCCGTGGCCGGTTACATCGCGCTCGCGGGTCTGTGGTCGAGCCCGGTCAGCGGCGCGTCGATGAACCCGGTGCGTTCGCTCGGGCCCGAGATCGTGAGCGGCCACTACGCGTACTTCTGGGTCTACCTCGCCGGACCGACGATCGGCATGCTGGCCGCCGTCGGCATCGCCTACGTCCTGCGCGGCCGGGGCCGCGACCCTACCGCCACCATCGCGGCACAAGGGTCGCTCTCGTCGTTCCTGACGCGACGGGCGACCGGGCAGGCGGAACCGCTCCGATCCGGAGCACCGGAGAGCTCGAGCAGGGAGGCTCACGACGATGGCGAAAGCTGAGAAGCGCAGGGCGACGGCGCGTCGCGACCGGGAGCACTGGAAGCAGGAGCCCGACGATCACGACTACCCTGCCGCGCACGACTACCTGAACCTCCTCCTCGGCGGTGCGGACGCCGATCGGGTCGTGAAGATGCTCGAGGACGCGACGATCGTCCACCGGAAGGCGAAGGACCTCCTGCGCGCGAGTCGGCTCCCTCTCCTGAGCGAAGAGGACCCCGAGGTGAAAAAGGACCTCCGAAAGGTGCGCACGGGCGAGCGGCTGTCGCCGGTCCTCCTCGTCCGAGGCGCGCTCGATTCCGACGTGCCGATGACGGTGGCCGACGGGTACCACCGGATCTGCGCGAGCTACCACCTCGACGAGGACGCCGACATCCCGTGCCGCGTCGCGGATCCACCCTCGGGGCGACCCGCGGCCGGCCCCCGGCCGGCGGGGTCGCGAGGCGGGAAGGCGCCGGTGGGAGCCCGGCAGGCGGGCGACGGACCTGAGGGCACCTCGGCCTGAGGGGCGACGTGCTTGAGGGCACCTCGGCCTGAGGGCACCTCGGCTTGAGGGCGCGTGACGCGCGGGTACGGTGGTCTCGGAGGGCAGATGGATCGCGACGACTGGGACCTCAGGTATGCGGGCGACGAGCTGGTGTGGAGCGCGGAGCCCAACCGCTTCCTCGTGGAGGCGATCCGTGACCTCCTCCCGGGCTCCGCCCTCGACGTCGCCTGCGGCGAGGGCCGCAACGCCGTCTGGCTCGCCGAGCAGGGGTGGCGCGCGACCGGCGTGGACTTCTCGAAGGTCGCGCTCGAGAAGGCCCACCGGCTCGCTGCCGTGCGGGGCGTGGACGTGGACTGGGTCGAAGCGGACGTCCGGACGTGGTCCCCGGACAGCACGTTCGACCTCGTCGTCCTCCTCTACCTCCAGGTCCCCGCCACCGAGCGCCGCGCCATCCTGCAGACGTTCGCCGGCGCGGTCGCCCCCGGGGGCCACCTCCTCGTCGTCGGGCACGACACGGAGAACCTGACCGCCGGCGTCGGGGGCCCGCAGGACCCCGCGGTGCTGTTCAGCGCCGCAGACGTGGTCGAGAGCCTCCAAGGATCCGGCCTCGTCGTCGAACGAGCCGAACAGGTGCGACGTCCGGTCACGACCGACCACGGCGCGCACGACGCCCTCGACGCGCTGGTGCGGGCCGTCCGCCCGCCACGCTGAACCTCCCCGGACGCCGGGCAGGGCCTGCGGCTCAGGAACCCCCGCCCCACGCGCACGCGATGTCCTGGGGGCGCACCGGCGCACGGGTCACCGGGAGCCCGGTCGCGTCCCTGATTGCGGCCAGGACCGCGGGCCCCGAGGAGATGGCCGGCGGCTCCCCCACTCCCTTGGCTCCGTAGGGGGCGTCGGGCTCGAGCTCCTCTACGACGGTCGCCACGACGTCGGGCATGTCGAGGGTCGTCGGCAGCAGGTAGTCGGTGAACGACGGGTTCCGCACCCGGCCCTCTGAGACCACGATCTCCTCCATCAGCGCGAGGCCGATGCCCTGGGCCACGCCGCCCT
>JAJYGW010000372.1 GCA_021790615.1 Actinomycetes bacterium
GACCTCAGTCCGCGCCGTATGGCCCGGGACAGCCAGCAATCGGTGGCAAAGACAAGGTGGCGCAGGGTCTCGACGACGCTCCACTCACCGTCCACCCCTCGGCGCTGGAGTGCCTCTGGCAACGCGAGTGCTCGCTGCGTCGTGGCAGCCCAGAGGCTCTCCACCATCGACCATGCCTCGCGCAGCCCGGCTACGTCCGTCGCTCGGAGCTTCAGGCGGTCCGGGTAGCGGCGGTCGAGCTCGACTTGGACGAGAGGCTCCACCTCGACCCCGTTCAGCTTCAGTCCCTCGATGTCGCCTGAGATGTCGGCGCCCACGAGATAGGTGTCGGTCAACCTCGCACCTTCGAGGTTGGCGCCGTGAAGGTGAACGCCCGACAGGTCGAGGTCGTCCACCCGGCTCCCCTCGGGGAACGCGCGCTCCGGCATGGCTCCTTCCTCCTTCACTCGGGATCGCTTGGCCGCCGTCCAGCGTTACACGGGCAGACCCGGGATGCGACACCAGGAGCAACACCCCTCCTCGGGCCGCCAATTCCTGCACCGCTGTCGCACTCACTGACGAACTGCCTCGAATTGCAGCGTCGGACACGTCTTCGCGCGCCCATTGGTCGACCCGGAAGGCTTGCAACCGCCGACCCGAACCTGAGCCGGCTCTGACCGCGGCCCTCGACGACAGCGCCCGCGCTTGGCCCCTCGGGCCCGCTAGGTCACCGAGACGTTGAGCGGAGCCGAGGCGATGCCGTTGGCGACGACCACGAGCCGCGCAGAGCCCTTCGGCAAGCTGGCAGGGACTTGGAACTTCGCTCGAGATGCCAGATGCGGCGCAACCGCCATCGACGACATGTCGAAGGTGCGGGCGTAGTAGACGTGTCCGGTGCCTGTGTACGTGATCCGCACGAGGGGATAGTTCGTGGCGCTCTGGTAGTCATCCCCGTAATACGCACCCTGCGTCAGGCCGTTGAGCTGCGAACCCGACAGTGAATAGGTCTTGCCCGGCGCAAGCGAGGCCGGTGCGCTCGTGACGACGGGCCTCCAGCTGCTTTGCGGCCTACCGCCGGCGTTGTAGACCTCCAACCTCCCGTCGCGGTCGTTGAACAGGACCTGCCCAGTCGGGAGCACGAGCATGTAACCCCAGTTGGACTCGAGGCTCGCCGCATCCGGAGGGCTCGCCACCTGCTTCAGTGAGCTTCCGTTGAAGACGAAGAAGTGCGAAGGCGGTTGATAGAGCCCGGGACTGGCATCGATGAGCACGTCACCGTCAGGCAGGACGGCAGCCGGTCCATCAGCACTGTGCGGGCGCGCCCCATCGACCACGGGGAAGCTCGGCCCCGACGACCAGGTCCGCTTGGCGACGTCGTAAACGGCGTTGTAGCCCGTCGCACCTACCGCGAGGACCGTGCCGTTCGGCCGCAGCACGAGCGGTCCGATCTCACCGCCCTTCTTGAGCACGACGGGTACCGGGATCGTTCCCGCACGAGACCACGTGCCGGTCGACGGATCGTAGGACTCCGCATAGTCAGGTGTGGGTGAGAGTCCGACGGTCAGTACACGGCCGGTCGGTAGCAGCAGGAACTGCTCCTCCTCGTCGGCGTCCACCTTGTGCGTTCCCGTGGCAGTCCACCCGAGCTTCGCCGGGTCGAGCAGCGCCTGGGTCTTGTTCGTGTAATTGCCGGCCCCGCCGAGCATGAACCTCCCGTCGGCGAGCACGGTGGAGGTGCCGTCGCCGATCGTCGTCCACTCCAGACCCTTCGGCGGACCGACGAGGCTCCACCGGTTGGTGCGCGGTTGATAGATGGCTCCACGATTCGTGAAGACCCCCACCGCGCCAAGGTTGTCCTCGCCTCCCTCGATGATCACCCGACCATCCGGCAGGACTGCGGAGGCGAAGCTGATCGGTCCATATCCCAGCGGCAAGGCCGCGATACGGTGCCACGTCCCGTGAACGTAGCTTCCCTCACCGTTCGGTGTCAGCAGCCACCAGCCCCGGGATCCGGACTCTGAATAGCCCTGGTTCTGCACCATGACGGAGCCGTCGGTCAGCAGCAGCATGGCTCCCGGATGCAGCTGGGTGGGAAAGGGAACCGGCTGCCATGGCGATGTAACGCGAGGCTGCGACCGGGCAATCGCTGCTGCACTCGTGACATTGAGCAGAACCGCGGCCGATACTGCGAAGGCGATTCGGCCGCCGTATCGACTCCGTTTGACCGGCGATCGGTTGAGGTGCAGCGTCCGTCGCAAGAAAGCGCGCTGCTTCCTCGATCGCTCTGTCGGGCGGGGCATGGGACAGTGTCTAGCTTCTGCCGGCGGGTCGCGACCCCGGGGCGCTCACTGTCGCCCGCTCGATCGTGCGATCCGCGCGGTGGACTAGAACTGGATCGATGGTCGCGCGCCGCTTACCGAAGTCCTCCGAGCTGGCCCCGCTGCTGCGCATGCGCCGGCCCTCGCTCAGCCCGGTCGATCGGCGCCTTGCGAAGGCTGCGTCGATTCGCGATCTCCGTCAGGCGGCGCTCCGACGAGCACCGAGAGCCGTGTTCGACTACACCGACGGTGGCGCAGCCGACGAGGTCACCCTCGCACGCATGCGCGAGATGTTCACCCGTGTCGAGTTCCTCCCGAGCGTCTTGCGGGACGTGTCCGAGGTGGACACCTCTGCCGAGATCCTCGGTCGCAGGGCCAGTGTTCCGATCGTCTTCGCCCCGACCGGGTTCACACGCATGATGCACACCGAGGGAGAACCGGCCGTCGGTCGAGCGGCCGGAAGGGCCGGGATCCCGTATGCCCTCTCGACCATGGGCACGACCTCGATCGAGCGTCTCGCTGCCGAGGCGCCCGAGACGCGGCTCTGGTTCCAGCTCTACCTCTGGCGGGACCGTGCCGCGAGCAAGGACTTCGTCGAGCGGGCGAGAGCCTCCGGCTACGAGGCGCTCGTCCTCACCGTGGACGTACCGATGTCGGGCCCGCGCCTGCGAGACGTCCGCAACGGGTTGACGATCCCGCCCTCGTTGACGCTGCGGACGTTTCTCGACGGTGCCACCCGGCCCGCTTGGTGGTTCGACCTCCTCACGACCGAGCCGCTCGAATTCGCGTCGCTCAATCGATTCGGGGGGACACCAGGCGATCTGGTCGGCAAGATGTTCGACCCGGCCGCGACCCTCCATGACGTCGAGTGGCTCCGCGGCGCCTGGGAGGGTCCGCTCGTCGTGAAGGGGGTCCAGAGCGTCGCGGACGCGGCGGCTGTCGTCGACGCCGGCGCCGACGCAATCGTCAGCTCGAACCACGGAGGGCGTCAGCTGGACCGCGCTCCGCTCCCGCTCGAGCTGCTGCCGGACGTGCTCCAAGCCGTCGGCGACCGTACCGAGGTGTACCTCGACGGTGGGATCCTCTCGGGTGCAGA
>JAJYGW010000409.1 GCA_021790615.1 Actinomycetes bacterium
CGTCGGTCGGCGGCACGCTCACCAGCCCGGGCTTCACCATTGCCGACGGGGGGTACATGGTCCAGCACCGCAGCGTGGTCTCGATCCCCTCCGAGCCTGGAACGACTCGGAACGACTTCAACATCGGATACGGGAGCACGCCCCCGTCGGCCCCGTGACTGCGCGGGAGCACGCTTCGGGCTGTCCGGTGAGCGGGGTTGAGCGCGCGCCCGGTAGGGACGTTGCCCACGCCGCAGTGGGGGCGGGGGCCTTCCCCGTCCAGCGCATCGACATCGGCGGGGTCGCTCGGTTCGGCGGGGTCGCTCCGCCCGCCGAGGTGGCCGCATCGTCCTGCCGGGAGCTTGTGTGCAGCGCAGCCGCGTGACGGCGGACCTCCTCGCCCGGCGACGCGGGCTTTCCCTGCTCGTGTCGGACCTCGAGGCGGAGGCCGAGGGGCTCGCCGGCGCGACGGCAGCCGGCCCGGACGACGAGCACGACCCCGAGGGCAGTACCGTCGGTTTCGAGCGAGCCAGGGTGGCTGCGCTGCTGGCTGCGGCGAGGCGGTCGCTTGCCGAAGTGGACGACGCGTTGTCCCGTGCTGACCGGTTACGCGGTCGGTCGGGTGGCCGATCCGGCAGTCGGTCGGACGGCCGAGCTGGCGCTCGGGCGATGCCCTGCTCTCGCTGCGGTGCACCGATCCCCCCGGCGCGCCTCCGCGCGCTTCCCGAAGCGTCGACCTGCGTGCGCTGCGCCGCCGAGGCCGAGGCGGAGCGGGGTCGTCACGCCATCCTCGCCGTTGCGCGACGGACCGCCCGGACGATGCCGTCGTAGCCGGTGCAGCGGCAGAGGTTGCCCGAGAGCGCGATCCGGATCTCCGCCTCCGACGGGTCGGGCTGCCTGGCGAGGAGTGCCGACGCCGAGACCAGCATGCCCGGGGTGCAGAAGCCGCACTGGACGCCCGCCTCGTCGAGGAAGGCGCGCTGCAGCGGGCTCAGCTCACCGTCGTCGGCCAGACCCTCGACCGTCGTCACCGCCCGGCCGGCCGCCTGGAGCGCGAGGTAGGAGCAGGCATTCACGGGCTCCCCGTCGAGGAGCATCATGCACGCGCCGCACTCCGAGTCGTCGCATCCTTCCTTCGCGCCGGTGAGGCCGAGCTCGTCCCGGACGGCATCGAGCAGGGATGCGTGCGGGTCGAGCTGCACCGGGTAGTCGGCGCCGTTGACCGTGAGGATGGTGTCGATGCGCATGGGGTTCTCCTGGGGGAGGGAGTCAGTCGGTGGCGAAGAGCGTGTCGCTCGCGGGGATGGCGACGCGCTCCCCGGAGGCCCGGCGCAGCGCCCCGAGGATCGCCCGGCGGGCGATGCGCTCGGCCATGGCCTGGCGGTACTCCGCCGAGGCGCGCACGTCGCTGATCGGTGTCGCCTCGGCGGCCACGGCCGCGGCGGCGGCCTGGATGGCTGGCTCGCCGGCCTCGGTGCCGACCAGGAGATCCTCGGCTGAGCGCACCCTGCGGATCGTCGGTGTCAGCGCGGTGATGGCAACCCGCGCGGACTCGATCCGTCCCGCACCGACTGCGACGGCGGCGGTGACGCCGACGACGGCGATCTCCATCTGGCGGCGGTACTCCAGTCGGACGTAGCAGGAGCCCGATCGTTCTGGCTGCGGAGGGAGCGAGAGGGAGACCAGCAGCTCGTTCGCCTGCGCGGCGGTGCGGCCGGGGCCGAGCCAGAGCTCGTCGAGCGGGAGCGAGCGCGTCCCCTCGTTCGAGGCGAGCACGGCGAGCGCGCCGAAGCAGAGCAGCGGCCCGCCGGTGTCCATGGCGGGTGAGGCGTTCATGACGTTCCCGCCGATCGTGCCGTGGGCCCGCGTCGCGTGGGAACCGACGATGGCACAGGCGTCCCCGAGCGCGGCATAGCGGTCACGGACGGTCGCACTCCCGAGGAGTGCGGCATGCGTCACCCCGGCCCCGATCTCCAGCCCTCCGTCGGCGCCCGCCGCGATGCGGCCGAGCTCGGGGAGCCGGTCGATGGCCACGATCGCGTCCGGCAGCGCCGCCTTGCCCTGGCGCGCGCCGACGACGAGGTCGGTCCCGCCCGCCACCGGTCGGGCGCCACTCGCAACGGCGGCGAGCGCCTCCTCGACGGTGAGCGCCGTGGTGAAAGAGGCGCTCACGGCCGAGCCCCGTCCCTGGTCGCGTCGCCATTGCCCATGCCGCCCCCGCTCACGCCCTCCCTGCTCGTCCCGGTTCCGGTCGCTCCGTCCAGGCTCGACCCGTTCCCGTTCGCACCCTCCCGCATGGCGCGCCAGACCCGCTCGGGTGTCATGGGGAGCTGGCGGACCGGGGTGCCGATGACCTTCGCGATGGCGTTCGCGATCGCACCGGGAGTCGCGACCTGCGGTGGCTCGCCGACTCCCTTCGAACCCCGAGGACCGGCGTTCTCCGCGTCGTACTCGACCCAGTGCACCTCGATCGCCGGCGCGTCGGCACAGGTGAGGAGCTTGTAGTCGAGGAGGTGGGGGTTCCGCTGGCGGCCGAGGTCGTCGAGCTGGGTCCCCTCGGAGAGCGCGAGACCGATGCCCATCACGACGCCGCCGAGCACCTGGCCGTCGGCGCCGGGCCTGTTGAGGATCCGGCCGGAGTCGTGCACCGCCACCACGCGGAGCACCCGGGCGACGCCCGTCGCGCGGTCCACCTTGACATGCGCCGCGTGGGTGAAGAGCTGCGGCGCCAGGAAGGACTCGTTCCCGAGTCGGCCGACGCAGCCGCTCGCCTCGCAGGCCGGCACCTCGGGCACCACGCCTGCGCCCTTGCCGTGGACGGTCCCGAGATCGCCGACGAGGTCGGCGATGCCCACGCTCGGCTCCGGTGAGCCCTTCACCCGCGCAACACCTGCCACGAGCTCGATGTCCTCCGGCGCGGCCTCGAGACGCTCCGCCGCCGCGGCGAGGAGCTGCTGGCGGACGTCGTCGGCCGCGGCGAGGACGGCTCTCCCGCTGTTGAAGGTGGTCTGCGACCCGCACGAGCCCATGTCCCAGGGCGCGAGGTCGGTGTCCTGGTAGGTGACGGAGACCTGTTCGGGGTCGAGGCCGAGCTCTCCTGCGACGAGGGTCGGGAAGGCCATCACCGCCCCACTCCCGTTCTCCTGGGCGCCGGTGAGCACCGTGGCGCTCCCATCCGCGTTGAGCTGGACGTAGGCACCGGACGGGGCCGGCATGCAGGGCCACCAGCCCACGGCGACCCCGATCGCCTCGTCGGGGGGGAGCGACCCGGTCTCGCCGATCGCCGTAACGGCCCGCTCGAGCGTCTCGCGCACCCCGACCTTGTCGAAGATCTGGCGAGTCGGGCCTTCGGATCCCTCGCGGATCAAGGTGCGCCGGCGCAGTTCGACCGGGTCCAGCTCGATGGCGCGGGC
>JAJYGW010000299.1 GCA_021790615.1 Actinomycetes bacterium
CCCTTCTTCATCTCGGCCGTCACCCGCGCGCGGGTGTCGTCGAAGAAGCTCCAGCACGCCTGCATGAGGGCGAGCCCGCGGTCCAACTCGCCGCTGGACATGGGTTGCCGGTCGATGCTCGAGAATGCGAACGAGATCCCCCAGAAGTCGGTGGAGCCGGTGCCCTCGTAGCGCTCGGCGACGTCGACGCCGGAGATCGCAGCGAACTCCTCCTCGAGACCGGCGAGAGCTGCGACGGTTGCGTAACGCGGGAGGTAGGACACCAACGTCTCGATCGCCACCTCGACTGTCTTCGCCCCGCGCTCGAGGCCAGGCCAGTCCGGCGCGACCGCGACGACCTTCTTGTGCTTCGGGCCGACTTCGAGCGTGACCCTCAGTTCGTCGGTCATCGGTGCCTCCGAGAGCACGCTCGTGGGACGCTCGCGTGCCGAAGCGCCCACGGTAACACCCTGTCTGGGCCCGCGCTCGGTGCCCTCCCCACAGGCCCTGTCCGGCAGCCCTCGCTCGTCCGCCACGCCCATGGACGCGACGCCGCGAGCGGCGATGGCCGCCCCACGTCGGGCTGGGAGACCTCTCCCGGGACCGCCGCATCCCAGCCCTCCGACAGCACTCTTCCCGCGTCACCTCCGTCCTCGTCGACGGCGAGCTCCACCCGGCCGCTCGAGTCGAGCGAGGCGATCGCCACGGGTCGCTGGCGGGCCCCGGGCTCTTTGGCTGGCACTTGCCCGGACCGCAGTGTCCATGCCCCGACAGTTGGGTGGGACGAGGTGTGCCCGTTTGCCGGTGGCCCTCCGGCGGACCTCAGGTGGTCGCAGACCAGGTGGCTGGTGGGTCCGGTCTGCCGTTGCCCGGGGTGTCGCGCCAGCTGGCCGAGGACCCCTCCGACACACGTCCGGGCGGGCACGTTCGTGCTCTGCCCCTCCGGGTGCGGACCCGCGGCCCCGGGGTCGCTCGCGCTCGTGCCGGGTGCTCCGGTGAGTCGTTAGGGTCTCCCCGGTGCGGCGGGCGGTGGTCCTCGGCGGGACTGGCGGGGTGGGCTGGGCCGTGACTCGCCGTCTCCTTGCCGGCGGGTGGGCGGCGACGGTGACGGGGCGCGCGCCGGAGCACGTGCCCCCCGAGCTGCTCGCCTCGGGGGCCCGCTTCGTGCAGGCAGACAGGCACGACTCGGCCGCACTTCCGCAGCTCCTCGGTGGAGGGGCCGATCTCCTCGTGGACTGCGCGTGCTACACGGCCGCCCAGGCCGAGGGGCTCCTCCCGTTGCTCCGAGACGTCACGTCCACCGTGATGCTCTCCAGCAAGGCGGTGTACGTCGACGCCCAGGGCCGCCACTCGAACTCCGACGAACCCCCGTGCTTCGACGCCCCGGTCACCGAGGACCAGGCGACGCTGCGTCCGAACGGGACACGCTACGACTCGAGGGAAGGCTACGGGCCGGCCAAGGTCGCCGCGGAGGAGGTGCTCCTGTCGAGTGGGCATCCCGTGACGGTTCTCCGCGCCTCGAAGATCCACGGAGCCTGGAGCCGCCAGCCTCGGGAGTGGCACTTCGTCAAGCGGGTGCTCGACCGCCGACCCGCCGTGCTGCTCGCCCGAGGCGGCAGAGGGGCTGATCATCCGAGTGCAGCCGTGAACATCGCTGCGCTCATCGAGCGAGCTGCCGACGTACCAGGGCGAAGGGTGCTGAACGCCGCCGACCCCGACTGCCCGGACGGGCGGCGTATCGCCGGTGTCGTCGCCGCGCACCTCGGCCACGCATGGGAGGAAGTCCTCCTCGGCGACGAAGCTCCGGCTGGTCTCGGAGCGCATCCGTGGGATCGTCTCCCCCCGATCGTGCTGGACACGAGCGCTGCCAACCGGCTCGGGTACACCCCGGTTGGCGACTATCAGGCGACTATCAGGCGACGGTTCGACTGGCTGGTCCGCGAGGCGGGTCGCGTCGACGTGGGCGCGCTCCACACATCGCTTGCCGACCGGTACGGAACGTCGCCGTCGGACTACGAGCGGGAGGATGCCTACCTCCGGGCGCGGGCCGGGTGAACGGGACATCCACGATGCAGTCGCCAGCCGAGGGCGGGTGAGGCGGACGGGCGGCTGAGGTCGCTATTCGGCGGCGATGTTGCGACAGTTGACCATCCACCGGATCCCGAAACGGTCGGCGCAGGTCCCCCAGTAGGCGCCCCAGGGCATGTCGGCGAGGCCGAACTGGTCGTTCCCGCCCTCGGAGAGCAGTCCGAAGAGGCGCTCGGCTTCGGCGCGGTCCTCGAGCTCGAGGTTGATCGTCATCGAGTTCCCGAGGCGGCGCTCGTGACCGAGCGACTCGAGCATGTCGGTCCCCATCAGCACATGGCCCGCGAGGATCGGGAGCTCGATGTGCAAGACCATGTCCTTTTCCGCAGGGGAGAGCTCGGGCTGGTCGGGAGAGGGGGGCAGGTCGCGCATTCGGAGGATCGGTCCGATGGGCTCGGTCCCGAACACCGAGCCGTAGAAGGCGAAGGCCGCCGCCGTGTTCCCCATGAAGTTGAGATAGGTGCTCACTCGGGGCATCGGTCCCGCCCTTCTCCTCGAGCGTTCGTCGTTCGAGCGTGCGCCCCGCGGACCGCGCCCGTCCACTGGACCACGGCCTCCGGAGCGGCAAAGGCTCCCCTCGACGTGGGCAACTCCCGAGCCGGTCAGGACGATCCCGAACGGACCCCTCGGGTCGGGGGCGAGAGAGTCCCGTAGAGGGCTCGAGGAGTGAGAGGGCCGGTGCTGGGGCGCGGCGTCGTCAGGGGAGCTCGCGGCGGTAGCGAACCTCGCGGATGGGAAAGCCCAGGTGATCGTCCACCTTCGAGGAGCCGTCCGCTCGCCAGCCGCCCGCCTCGTAGAACCGCCGGGCCCGTCGGTTCCCCTCGAGCACCCAGAGGGTTGCTGCAGCGAAGCCCGAGGCCGCGAGCTCCACGAGCGAGCGGGCCATGAGTGCCCGCCCCAGTCCCTGTCCCCAGCGCTCGGGCAGGAGGTAGATGGCGTAGAGCTCGCCGGCGCCTCGAGCATCCTCGTCGCGAGAGGGACCGACGTGCGCGAATCCGACGATGTCGCCGCTGCCCGCCACGCCCTCGCGCTGGTCGCCCTCCCCACCCGCCCTGGCGTCGCCCGTCGGCCTCCCGGTTTCGTACACCAGGACCGTTTCGTCGGCCCGTAGGCCCTGCTCGAAGTAGCGGCGCCAGCCCTCTGCCCGCTGCGCGGGGTCGAGGGCGTCGAGGAAGTCGTCTGGGAAGTGCCCCGCATAGGTCGCCTGCCACGAGCGGACGTGCACGACGGCGATCGCAGCGACGTCATCGGGACGGGCGTTGCGCAGGACGGCGGCGTCGTCGCCGCCGGCGTCGCCGTGAGCGTTCGCGTTGGCCCTCGC
>JAJYGW010000168.1 GCA_021790615.1 Actinomycetes bacterium
GGTCGGCCACCTCTTCGGCGAGCGCCAGGCCCAGCTGGGTGGCAACCTCTGCTCGAGACAGGTCGTCTCGGACGAAGGACCAGGAGAGTATGGTGACCGGTCCGGTGAGCATGGCCTTCATCGGCTTGGTGGTACGGCCAGCCGCATACGCGGTCCAGGTGAGAGTGAGCGCCTCGGGACGCGAAATGTCGCCGAAGAGGATCGGTGGGCGGGCGCAGCGAGAGCCGTAGGACTGGACCCATCCCGCGTCGGGCAGCACGAAACCACTGAGCGATGCGGCGAAGTACCGCACCATGTCGTCGCGCTCGGGTTCTCCGTGGACGAGCACGTCGAGTCCGAGCTCCTCCTGGAGGGCGACGACCCGGTCGATCTCGGCCTCGAGCGCCTGGCGGTACTCCGCCTCGCTCGTCCTCCCGGCCCGCCACGATGCCCGCACGGCGCGCAGCGCCGCGGTCTGGGGGAACGAGCCGATGGTGGTCGTCGGTAGCACGGGGAGGGCGAGGCGCGCCGCCTGGGCGGCGGCCCGTTCTGCCGGCGAGCCGGGCCTGCGGGGGTCGGTGGGCGCTACGGCCATCGCCCGTCGGACCGCGGGGTCGACCACCCGCGCCGAGGCCCGTCGGGCCGCTCGGGCCGCCCGGTTGGTCTCGAGCGCATCTGCGATGGCACCGGGACCGTGCTCCGCGCCCTCGGCGAGGACGGCCAGCTCCCCGAGCTTCTCTTCGGCGAACGCCAACCACGGCCGAACCTCGGGATCGATCGCCGTCTCGGACCCGAGGCTCACCGGGACGTGCAGCAGCGAGCAGGAGGTGGAGACCACGATCTCCGAGGCGAACGGGCGCACCCGATCGAGCAGCTCGAGCGAGGTGCCGAAGTTGTTCACCCAGACGTTGCGGCCGTCGACGACACCAGCGAAGAGCACCCGCTCCCCCAAGCCGCCGACTGCCGCCAGGAGATCCAGGTTCTCCGCCCCCCGGCACAGACCTAGATCCAATACCGTTTAGTTATGGTGCCGCCAGTACACGGATACCCTCCCTCGCGAGCTTGGTCGGGCGGGGCCAGTTGCGATGAACGGCCCGCTTGACGCCGAACTTGCTCATCTTGCGCTTGACGACCCGTGCCGCGGCTCGCAGTGGTCGCTCGGGGAGTAGTTCGCGGGCGATCTCGGCGACCGCTGCGCACAGTGCGTCGCCGATGGCACGTGCCGTCGTGCCGATGCCAGCCCGGACGCTTCGCCGTGCTGCGCGAAGAGAGCGGGTGAAGCTCACCCGATCGGGGTCGAGCCCGTCTCGGCCAGCAACCTCACATGAGGGCCCGGATCGCGTAATGGGTGCACAGGTAGCCGTAGATCTCCTGGCGCACGCCGTCGGGGCTCTTCGAGCGCAGCACGACCCTCGGGCCGCGTTCGTGGGTCTTCAGCTCGTCGAGCAGGGTCTCGAACTCCCAGCGCTCGGGGTAGAGCCCGGCCAGCTCTGAAGCTGGAGCCCTCTGCGGGTCGAGGATCGTCGTGGCGAGCCGGTAGGCGGTCTCCTCGGTCCCGGCGCGCCCCGGGTCGTCTATCGCGTAGAGGATCACCCGGATCGAAAGCACGGACTGCTTGCGCCCCTTGTCGTCCTTGATGACCAGCTCGGAGCGGTACGAGCCGTCGTCGAAGCGCTCGAGGACTGGGAGCACCGCGGAGGACTTGACCCGCCACAACAGGTCCGCCCCGGTAGATGCCATCGCCGAGAACAGCGTGTACGAACCGCCGAAACCACGGTCCGCGAGCACGAGCATCCCCGGCGACAGCGCGCCCACGAGCTCGGTCGCGAGCGTGTTCTCTCCGGTGTCGTAGCGCCCGATCGCAACAGCGCACAGCGCGTGGGTGCCGCACTCGCCGAGCCCGACGAGGCGGACCTGGGGGAACGCCGAGCCCTCGCCCCGAGCCGGCGTCGGGCGACCGAAGGCCTCGTCATTGGCTGCAGTGTCGGGAACGTCGAGGTTGGTCCCGTCGATAGCCATGAGCCGCCAGGAGCGGTAGAAGGCGCCGGGGGTCGCCTCGGTCGCCATCGGCACGCACGCTGCCTCGTAGCACCCCTTCAACGGTGCAGCGCCAAGACGGACACGAGCCTGGGAGATCGCACCCTTGGTCGGAACGTCCCAGCGGGACTTCCAGCCTGACTGGTACGACAGACCCTCGACGAGATTGCGCATCACCTCCTCGTAGCTCGCATCGGAGAACAAGCCGAGCGCGAGCACGTAGTAGACCACGAGCCGCGCCGGCAGCAGCCGGTGGCGCTGCTCGGCCTTGCCGGCAGCCTCCACTGCGGCGTCCACGAGCGATGGCGGGAAGGTCCGGGTGAGCACGCCGAGCGCGACATGATCGGCGAGGCGTTGATCGCTCTGCGGCTTGACCCACCCCGCCCTCGGCATGGACAGAGAATACCACAGACGTAACTCTAACTAAACGGTATTGGGGCTAGATCTTGCAAGTCGGGGGATGTCCTGCAAGTCGACGAAAGAGTGACGGCCCTGCCGGACCGCTGGCGGGTCCGTGGGACGCCGCCTCTCCGTCAGGCGCCTCGCTCGGAAGCGGCGGAGCGTCGACTCGAGCCGGCCCTCGGAGATCGAGGACGGAGCGCAGCGCCCGCTCGATGGTGTGCGGCTCCGCTGGCGTCACGCTTTCGCGCCGGCCGCGGATGCGCGCGGTGGGGACGACCCCGACGTGGTCGCATCTCGCGTCGGAGGGGTGCTCCAGGCTGCGCGTGCCTGCCGTGATCTCGACGTGGCGACGCAACCCGTCGTCGGTCGAGGTGAAGGCTACGACCACGACGAGAGCGCCCGGCCCGTTGTGGACGAGGTCGTTCGACACCACGACGGTCGGGCGGCGCTCCGACCAACGAGCCTCCGACGTCGTCGCACGGACCACCCGGATTGTCGCCGTCCCTCGGGACGCCCTCACCCGCCCGTGGACAGCTCCTTGTCCTCCATCTCCCACGCGTGATCCATCGCGTGGTAGGCGGTGTGTCGGACGAGGTATCGCAACGGCCAGGTCCGTGCCAGCTTGCCCTCGGAGTGGAACGCCCGAATCGCCGCACAGTACCCATCCCGGTACGTGCTCAGCCCCGCCTCGTCGGTCACGACCGCGTCGGTCGGGGTGCGCAAGCCGACCTTCTTCCCCCAGTCCTGTTCCACGCCGAGGACGTGGCGAACGATCCCGTCGCGGTCGCGCCCTCCCCCTCGTGGCCCCTTCTGCATCTCGGCCGTCACCCGAGCGCGGGTGTCGTCGAAGAAGCTCCAGCACGCCTGCATGAGGGCGAGCCCGCGGTCCAACTCGCCGCTGGACATGGGTTGCCGGTCGATGCTCGAGAATGCGAACGAGATCCCCCAGAAGTCGGTG
>JAJYGW010000042.1 GCA_021790615.1 Actinomycetes bacterium
TTCGGACCCATCGGGATCGGGAAATGCCGCTAGGGCTGCTCGGGCCGCGGGTACCATCGCACCCGCGGCCGGGAACGTCACGGAAGGTCCGTGAGGCGGCCTTTCGGGCCGCGTGGCGTTACGGGCGCAGACATGCGGATGGACCGCTTGCTCCAGCAGATCGCGAGGGTCGACAGCCGTGGCGACCTGTCGAGCGCCGAGGTCGCGGCAGTCGACTTGGACAGCCGGCAGGTGACCGAAGGTTCGCTCTTCTGCTGTGTGCGAGGCGCAGTCTCGGACGGGCATGACCACGCTGCGGAAGCGGTCCGGCGCGGCGCGGTGGCGCTGCTCGTCGAGAGGTTCGTCGACGTGGACGTGCCGCAGGTGGTGCTCCCGGAAGGGGAGGTTCGCCGGATCGCGACCGAGCTCGCCATCAGCCTGCATGGCGATCCTTCGAAAGACCTCGAAGTGGTGGGAGTCACGGGCACGAACGGCAAGACGACGGTCACCCACTTGCTGGCGGCGATCTTCGAGGAGCACGGTTGGCAGGCGTCGGTGATAGGAACCCTCGGGGGCGCGCGCACCACCCCTGAAGCGCCCGTGCTGCAGCGGCTCCTGGCGTCAGCCCGTGATCGAGGCAAACGGGCAGTTGCGCTCGAGGTCTCTTCCCATGCGCTGGCACTCGGGCGGGTGGATGGTCTGCGGATGGCAGCGGCCGTGTTCACCAACCTGGGAAGGGACCACCTCGACTTCCACCGCACCATGGAGGAGTACTTTGCCGCGAAGGCGTCGCTCTTCACGTCGGCTTTCGCTCGGATTGGCGTGGTGAACGAGGACGATCCATACGGCCGCAGGATCCTTCGGAGCGCAAAGATGCCGTTGGTGGCAGTGTCGGCCAGGCAAGCGAGCGGGGTGGAGCGGGGTGGAGCCGGCATCTCTTTCACCTGGCGAGGGCAACGGGTGTCCATGCGCCTGCGCGGTGGCTTCAACGTGGCGAACGCGCTCCTCGCGGCTGCCACCGCCTCGGCGCTCGGCGTGGCCGAGGAGACGGTAGCTGCTGGTCTGTCGAAGGCGCGGCCCGTTCCGGGCCGCTTTGAGGTGGTTCCGGCGGGCCTCCCTTTCGATGTCGTGGTGGACTACGCACACACCCCGGACGCTCTCGAAGCTGCACTGCTCGCGTCGCGCGAGCAGTCGGCGGGCGGGCGGGTCCTGTGCGTGTTCGGGTGCGGAGGGAACAGGGATCGCGAGAAGAGGCCCGAAATGGGGGCGGTTGCAGCCGAGTTGGCCGACGTCGTGGTCGTCACTTCGGACAATCCCCGCGACGAGGACCCGAGAGCGATCATCGAGCAGGTTCTCGCCGGAGCGGAGGAGGTTGTCGCTCGCATCCCGCGTAAGAGGAGTCCGGATGGTGGCGGCGTGCAGAAGCCCCCGGTCGTGGTGCTCGCCGAGCCCGACCGGCGTCGTGCGATCGAGGTGGCGGTCGAGCGGGCGCTCCCGGGAGACGTGGTGCTCGTGGCGGGGAAGGGCCACGAGACCGTGATAGAGAGCCACGGCACGACAACCGAGTTCGACGATCGCGTCGAAGCCAAGGAGGCGGCTCGGAGGGTCCAGGCGAGGAGAAGCGGAGCCGGCACGTGATAAGTCTCATGGTCTCGGGAGGGCTGGCCCTGCTCTTGGCTGCTTTCGGCACCCCCATGCTGATCAAGTGGTTTCGCCGTCGTCGCATCGGGCAGCAGATCCGCGAGGACGGCCCCGCGATGCACCAGGGGAAAGCGGGAACTCCGACGCTCGGCGGCATCGCGATGCTCGGAGCTCTCGTCGTCGGATACTTGGTCAGCCACGCGGGTACGGGTGTCACGTTCAGCCGTGATGGATTTCTGGTAGTCCTCGCGACGCTCGCGGCAGGGGGGATAGGGCTGATCGACGACCTCATCAAGGTGAGGAACCGCAGGAGCCTCGGGCTCAACAAGCGAGCGAAGTTCGGGGCACAGCTCGTCGTCGCTGCAGGCTTCGCCTTTGCCGCCGTGTTCTGGGCGGGAGCGAACACCCACCTCTCTTTCACGCGCTGGGACCTGCCAGGCACGCAGCTCGGCCAGCCGGGATGGCTGATCTGGGCGGTGTTCGTGATGGTCGGGACGGGCAACGCCGTGAACCTGACGGATGGGCTGGATGGCCTCGCCTCTGGAGCTGCCACCTTCAATTTCGCGACTCTCGCGATCATCGGTTACTGGCAGTTCCGCCATGTCAGCATCTACCACGTCGGGGCGGCCCTGGACCTGGCCGTGACGTCGGTCGCTTTCGCAGGAGCGTGCCTCGGCTTCCTCTGGTGGAACGCGGCGCCTGCCAAGATCTTCATGGGCGACACAGGGGCTCTCGCGATCGGGACCGGCTTGGCTGCACTGGTCCTGCTGATGGACGTTCAGCTCCTGCTGGTGATCATCGGCGGGCTCTTCGTGCTCGAGACGCTCTCCGTCGTGGCGCAGGTTGTCAGCTTCCGGCTCTTTCATCGCCGGGTCTTCAGGATGGCGCCGTTCCATCACCACTTCGAGCTCGGTGGATGGCCGGAGACGACTGTCATCGTGCGCTTCTGGATCCTGGCCGGGCTGTTCGCTGCTTTCGGCCTCGGCGTCTTCTACGCCGACTTCCTGTCGGTGACGGGGATCAAGTGAGCCGCGCCCTCGTAGTCGGTCTGGGAGTGAGTGGCACGGCGGCTGCTCGCTTCCTGCTCGGAGAAGGCTTGAACGTCGACGCGGTGGACGACCAGGACGGGCCTCCTGTGGCGTCTGCCGAGGATCTCGGCATCGACCTGCTCGTGAGACCGGATCGGCCTCGGCTCGAGGAGCTTTCGCGTCGAGCCGACATGGTCGTCGTGAGCCCCGGGGTGCCGTGGGCACACCCGGTGTTCCACTTGGGCCTCGGCGAGCGGCTCGTCGGGGAGCTCGAGCTGGCTTCAATGTCGAGCACGATGCCAGTTGCAGCGGTGACGGGCAGCAACGGCAAGACCACGGTCGTCACCCTCGCGACCTCGATGCTCTTCAGCTCGGGGATCGACGTCCGCGCGGGTGGGAACATCGGTACCCCGCTTATCGAGGTGACGACAGGTGGAGGTGAGTTGGCCGTCGCCGAGGCCTCCTCGTTCCAGCTGGCGACCACGTGGACGTTCAGGCCCGTGGCGAGCGCGTGGTTGAACTTCTCGCCCGACCATCTCGATTGGCACCCGTCGCTCGACCACTACCGGGCCTCGAAAGCGCGCATGTGGAGGAACGTGAGAGAAGGCGACTTCGTGGTCGGGTCCTCGGGTGATCCGGTGGTCGCCGAGGAGACGACGCTCGCTTCGGGCCGCGGTGCGAGCGCCGCGACGTTCGGGATCACGGACGGTGCATGGCACGT
>JAJYGW010000036.1 GCA_021790615.1 Actinomycetes bacterium
GTCCGTGCCGACCACGGAGATCTACGCGGACCCAGGGGAGATCCGGCGGTCCGGCGTCCTCGCGGAGGCGCGACGGCTCGCTGGCCCCCTCCGGCTCTCCGTGGCCGCGGTCGCCGACGCGCTCGCGGCGAGGCAGTCGTTCGTCGTGTTGGCAGCACACGTCGACGAGGCGGTCGCCCGCGAGGTCGAGCGGCTCGGCGAGCCCGGGATCGGCGAGCTGGCGGCGGCCGAGCGCTTTGCTCCCGACGGCAACCTCGCGCTGCCGCTGCTCGGCTGGCTGTCGGGCGACGGAACCGCCGGCATCGCAGGGCTCGAGGGGCAGTACAACAGCCTGCTTGCCGGGACGGCCGGTCTGGAACGCGTCGAGGTCGACCCAGCCGGCTCGGTGACGGACGCGCCGGTTCGCGTGCTCCGTCGACCGGTCGCAGGAGCGGGCATCCAGACCACGCTCTCGCCGGTGCTGCAGTTCGAGGTCGAGCAGCTGCTCGGTCGGGGGATCGTCGCGTCGGGCGCTCGGGCCGGGTGGGCGGTCGTCGAGCAGCCGAGGACGGGCGACATCCTCGCCGTGGCCAGCTTGGTGAACGAGCACGGGCGGGCGGTGCCCTCTCCGGATGAACTGGCGTTCACCGACACCTTCGAGCCGGGCTCGGTCATGAAGCTGACCACGTTCTCGGGAGCGCTCACGGATGGCCTCGTCACGCCGACCTCCACCCTGTCGGTACCGCCCGACCTCGTCCTCGGGGGCCGCGTCTTCGCCGATGCCGAACCGCACGGGCTCGAGACCCTCACCGCCACCCAGGTGATCGCCCGCTCCTCCAACATCGGCACCATCGAGATCGCCGAGCGGCTGACCCCGTCGCGGGTCGTTGCGTGGATGCGGCGCTACGGCTTCGGCGCGCCGAGCGGCCTCCACTTCCCTGGGGAGTCGCCGGGGATCCTCAAGCCTGCGAGCGGCTTCTCCGCGAGCGCGATCGGTTCGACGCCAATCGGCCAGGACACCGGCGTCACTGCCATCCAGCTCGCCGACGCCTACAACGCGTTGGCGAGCGGCGGTGTCTTCGTCCCGCCGCGCCTCGTCGAGGCCGTCGTTGGGCCGTCCGGGCGGCGTCCCCTCCCGACCGGCCGAGCCCATCGCGTGGTGCCGGCTGGGGTTGCCGCCGAGCTCACCCAGATGCTGGAGCACGTCGTCGCGCCCGGGGGGACCGCACCGGATGCGGCGGTGCCCGGGTACGTGGTCGCCGGCAAGACGGGAACCGCACAGATCCCGAGCAGCACCTCCGCCGGTTACGTGCCTGGCGCGTTCATGGGCACCTTCGCCGGGTTCGTGCCAGCTCAGCACCCCGCCTTCACGATCGTGGTGGTGATGGACCGCCCGCACGCAGACTACGGAGGCGTGACTGCGGCGCCGGTCTTCTCCCAGATCGCGCAGTTCGCGCTCCGCAGCGCGCAGATCCCGCCGCCCGCTAGCCCGGTCGGCCCGGATGGCCTTCCCGCGAGCGCCGAGGGCAACACCCCGTCCGGTGGGTGAGGCAGACGATCGCACGCCGGTCGTGGCGCGCCGCCCTGGAAGGAGCGGTGTCCGCCGCCCGGGGGTCGGGAGGGGCCGCGGTAGGCTCTGCGCTCGTGCCGGGGCCGGGGAAGGACGAGCGAAT
This sequence comes from Actinomycetes bacterium, assembly GCA_021790615.1. Next base: position 1,653 of record JAJYGW010000036.1, read on the forward strand.
CCGCTCCTCCGGGGCCACCCGGTGCCTCGGCCGCCGGGCACCGGGTGGCCCGCGCACTGTTCGGGAGGGGTGGCGCTGAGCCGCCGCGTCCCACTCGGTGCCCTGGTGCGGGCAGCGGGGCTCGCCACCCCCATCACGGGGGACGTGGCGACCGCCGTGGGCGGGGTCACGTACGACCTCGACCAGGTCGCAGCGAACGACCCTCCCGGGCCGCTCCACTGCTGCCTCGTCGGGCGCCGGTTCGACGGCCACGACCTCGCGGCCGAGGCGGTCGATCGGGGGGCGGCAGCGCTCCTCGTCGAACGCGCGCTCGACCTCCCGGTCCCGCAGGTCCGGGTCGGTCCCGGGGCCGCGCGCCCCGCGATGGCTCGCCTCGCGGCGGCCTACTTCGGCGAACCGGCGAGATCGCTCACGACCGTGGGTGTGACCGGTACGAACGGCAAGACGACGACGGTCGCGATGGTGGGCGCGATCCTGGAAGCGGCCGGTCTCTCGACGCTCCTGGTCGGTACGCTGACCGGTGCACGCACCACCCCGGAAGCACCGGACCTCCAGGCGCTCCTGGCCGACCACGTCACGAAGGGTGGAAGGGCGGCCGCGCTCGAGGTCTCGTCGCACGCCCTCGTGGCACACCGGGTCGATGGCATGCGATTCGACGTCGGCGTCTTCACCAACCTCTCGCCAGAGCATCTCGACTTCCACGGTGACATGGAGCGCTACTTCCAGGCGAAGGCGAGCCTGTTCGTGCCCGAGCGGGCGGCACTCGCCGTTGTCAACGTCGACGACCCCTGGGGAGGGCGCCTTGCCCGCGAGCTCGGCTCGCGGGCGGACGCCTTCAGCTTGGCCGAGGTCGAGGATCTCGAGCTCGGGGCATCGTCGAGCACGTTCCGCTGGCGGGGAGTGACGGTCGCGCTGCATCTCGCCGGACTCCACAACGTCGTAAACGCCCTCGGCGCCGCCCATGCCGTTGCCGCCCTCGGGATCGACGCTGAGCGCATCGCCGCTGGGCTCGGCGCGCTCGGCGGTGTCCCGGGGAGGCTCGAGCCCGTCGATGCGGGGCAGGACTTCACCGTCTGGGTCGACTACGCGCACACGCCCGACGCCCTGGCGGTGGCGCTCCGTGCCGCGCGCGCCGCCACCGCAGCGGACGGGAAGGTGGTGGTGGTCTTCGGCTGCGGCGGTGAGCGCGACCGCCAGAAGCGGCCGGCCATGGGTGCCCTCGCAGCCGAGTTGGCAGACGTGGCGGTCCTCACCTCGGACAACCCGAGAAGCGAGGATCCGCTTGCGATCCTCGCCGAGGTCGAAGCGGGTGTCCACGACCGAGGCGGGCTCGTGGTCGAGCCGGATCGAGCGCGGGCGATCGCTGTGGCCCTCGCCTGCGCCGGGCCGGGAGACGTGGTCCTGGTGGCCGGGAAGGGCCACGAGACCGGCCAAGACCTCGGGCGGGAGATCGTGCCGTTCGACGACCGGGTGGTCATCCGGGAGTTGCTGGTCACGCGGGAGGGGGATGCGAATGGTGGCGGCGCGTGATCCCGATCCTGGTCGCTGGCGCCGTCTCGCTCCTCGCCGCGTTCCTCGGGGTGCCACTCCTGCTCCGGCCGCTCGTCCGGCTCGGCGTCGGCCAGCAGATCCGCGAGGACGGACCGGAGCGGCACAAGGCGAAGGCGGGAACCCCGACGATGGGAGGCCTGGCGATCGTGGCCGCGACCCTGG
>JAJYGW010000390.1 GCA_021790615.1 Actinomycetes bacterium
GGTCGACGTGCCGTGGGGCAATTCCACGAGCGTGACGATGGGCTCGTCGCCTGCGCTCTCGCCATGGTCGTCGACCGGCACGAACGCCACCGTCGTCTCCGACCGCTCGAAGGCAAGGGCAGCCCCGCACGAGGAGCAGAAGTTCACCCCGTCAGGGTTGCGGTGCCCGCAGTTATGGCAGAACACGCCCACCACGGTAGCCGCTCTGCACGATGGGTTCTGAGGGAGGGCGCCCTCCTGCGGCCACCGGCGACGCCGGTCAACCCTCGGTCAGCTGCCGGTAGCCGGCCGCGTCCATCAGCCCCTCGACGCCGTCTGGCTCCGACAGCTCGATGTCGCAGAGCCATCCCTCGCCGTAGGGGTCCTGGTTCAGCCTCTCCGGCGCGTCCGCAAGCGCGTCGTTCACCCCGACGACCCTGCCAGCGACCGGCGCGTAGACCTCCGAGACCGACTTCGTCGACTCGACCTCTCCGAGGACCTCTCCGGAAGCGACAACCTTCCCCACTTCGGGGAGGTCGACAAAGACGACGTCGCCGAGCGCGTCCTGCGCGTAGTCGGTGATCCCGACACGAACCCGCCCTTCGCCGAGGCGGGCCCACTCGTGATCCGTGGAGTAGCGAAGGTCTTCGGGAACGAGCACAGAGGAACCCTATCCCGCTCACCTGAGCAGCTGGCGCAGCCGGACCGCATACTGCTGGGCGCGAGCCCTGGCCCGAGTCTCGCTCGGCCCCTCCGCCCAGACGTGGGTGACCGGGTCGTCGGGATCGGGCATCACGAGGGCCCAGCCGTCCTCTGCAAGCACCTTCACCCCGTCGATGAGCACAAGCTCCTGTCCGTCGAGCTGCTCCACGAGGGTGCGCATGACCATCCCCTTCTGCTCCCAGGGCGTCATCACCGCTTCGTGGGCGATGTGCACCGGGGGGAGATCGTCGACGATCTTGGAGAGTGGCTGGCTCGTGAGCGAGAGCATCGAGACGAGCTCGACGAGCGTGGCCGCGGCGTCGTAGGCGGGCAGGATCTCCGGCCAGGCGAAGCCACCGGTCTGGCTAGCAGCGAAGCCGACCTCCCCGGAGGCCGCGACCTCCATCACGTTCGCTGCAGACGCCTTGGTGAGCACGACCGGGACGCCCGCGTCGGCGCAGATCCTCTCCGCCCATCGGCTCACGCCCACGGGTAACGCAACCGCCAGGTCTCGGCGCGTCTCGACGACGAGCCGCAGCAGGGCCAGCAGGGCCTGGTCGTCGGAGAGGACCGTTCCGGCGTCGTCGACGATGACGATCCGCTCGCAGTCTGCGTCGACCAGCGCCCCGAGCTGCGCGCCCGACGCGCGCACGAGGTCGGCGACCCGACGGGCGTGGACCGCCCGATCGAACGTCATCATCCCCGTCGTGCGTGCGTAGGGGTTCACGACGAGCACGTCGGCGTCGAGCTTCGCGAGCAGGTACGGCATCACGAAGCTCGCCGAGCCGAAGGAGAGGTCGAGGACGATCTTCATGTTGGCCGCCCGGGCGGCGGAGAGGTCGACCGCTCCGACCATGTCGTTGGTGTACTGCTCGACCGCACGCGCAGGGAAGTCGATGTCGCCGATCTGCCCGGCGAGCACACGGCGGAAGTCCTCGCGGTGGTACAGCCGCTCGACCTTGCGCTGCCCGCTCTCTGCGAGGTCCAGTCCCTCCTCGTCGAAGAAGCGGATGATGACCGACTGGGGATCGTCCTGCGCGAGCCGGACGGTGAAGCCGCCCTGGTTCCCCGAGGCGCGGATGTGGTGGCGAGTCACGGGGACGGTCGCGACCTCGAGGTCCTCGACGTTCACGCCGGCGGCATTGCACCCGATCATCGCCGCACGTTTCAGCACGCGGGCAGCCCGGCTCGTGTCTCGCGAGGCGGTGATCGTCATGCCCCGGTCCAGCGTCGAGGCCCACGCCATGGAGAGCCGCACGATGAGCTCCGGGCTGATGTCGACGTTCGCGATGCCGCGCACGCCGTCACGGCCGAAGAGGGTGCGCGCGCCACGGGACTCCCAGACGATCGACGAGTTGACGACCGCTCCGCTCTCGACCGTCTTGAAGGGGTAGACCTTCACCCCTCCGCGCACGTGCGCGTGCGCACCGACGAGGCAGCCCTCCCCGAGGACCGAGCCGGGCTCGCAGGTCGCGCCCCGCCGGAGGTCGCAGGACCGCCCGATCACCGAGCCGGCCACACGGGCGCCGGGACCGAAGTAGGCGTTGTCGTGCACCACGGAGCGGCGGACCTCGGCACCCTCGGCCACCCGCACGTTGGAGCCGAGGGTCGAGTACTCGCCCAGGACCACGCCGGCGCCGATCGTGCAGTTGTCTCCCACCAGCGCAGGCCCCTCGATGCTCGCCGCAGGGTCGATCGTGCACCCCTTGCCCACCCACACCCCTGGGCGGATCTCGAACCCGCCGACGTCCACCTGGACCTTGCCGTCGAGGACGTCTTGGTGTGCGCGCAGGTAGGCCTCGGTCCGACGTCCTCCCAGTAGCCCTCCGCGACGTAGCCGTAGATCGCCCGGCCCCGCGAGAGCGCGTCGGGGAAGACCTCGCCCGAGAAGTCGACCGGGCGCTCCGCGGGGATGTAGTCGAAGATCTCCGGCTCGAGGACGTAGATGCCGGTGTTGATGGTGTCGCTGAAGACCTGCCCCCACGTCGGCTTCTCGAGGAAACGTTCGACGGCGCCGTCTTCCCGGGTGATGACGATCCCGAACTCGAGCGGGTTCTCCACAGCGGAAAGGGCCAGGGTCGCGAGCGCCCCCTTTTGCTCGTGGAACTCCACCACCGCGCTGAGGTCGATGTCGGTGAGGACGTCGCCCGAGATCACGAGGAAGCGCTCGGCGAGCTCGTCTCGTGCGTTGAGCACCGAACCGGCGGTGCCGAGCGGCGTCTCCTCGGTGGCGTACACCATGCGAACCCCGAGCTCCGAGCCGTCACCGAAGTACGTGCGCACCGCGTTCGCCATGAACGCCACGGTCACCACGATCTCCTCCATCCCATGGCGTCGGAGCAGCTTGACGACGTGCTCCATCATGGGACGGTTGGCCATGGGCAGCATGGGCTTCGGCTGGTTGGACGTGAGGGGGCGGAGCCTGGTGCCTTCCCCCCCCGCCATGATCACCGCTTTCACGCACCGACCTCCCCGGGCTCTCGCGCCGCTGGTCGCGCACTCGAGGCGCCGTCGCCACGCCTGCGCGTGGCGCGGCCCTCTTCAAGCGCGCGCCGCGCAGGTGCGAAGTACGCGAGGGCGGCGACCCAGGCGAGCACGATCCCGGCTCCCCCTGCGACCCAGGCGATGACGTGGAACGGCTGCTGCCACCCTGCA
>JAJYGW010000134.1 GCA_021790615.1 Actinomycetes bacterium
GAGCCGCAACGGCCCTCGGGACGGCGCCTGCGTGTGCCGGCTCTGCGATCAGCGTGAGTGGCACCCTCGACTCCTGGCCCTCACCCCAGGGCTACGAGGGGATCTTCGAGCTGACCAACCGCGGGAGCACCCCCTGCACGATGCGTGGCTACCCCGGCTTCACGATCCTCGCGGCGGGCCACGTGCAAGACGACCCGGTCGTCGACGACGGCTCCTACCCCCTCCACCCACCCGTGCCGGTGACGACGGTCACCCTCGCACCCTCTGGCGCAGCGATGTTCTACGCGATCCACCACATCTACCAGCTGGGGATCTGTCCGAGTTCGACCACCTGGTCGACCTACAGCGTCGTGGTGTCGCCGCCGGGCGGTGGGGCTGCCTTCCCTCCACTGAGCGACTGGCGCTTCACGCCGTGCCCGGGCCAGCGGGTCTTCATCTCGCCGGTGTTCCCGGCGGTCCCCGTTCCTTTCGCCACCTGGAAGGTCCTCCCGTCCTGATCCACGAGGATCGTGAGGGCGGACCGACCAGCGAGGCCGGCGTCATCGCTCGGGACTCGTCGTCCGGAAGCCCGGAGGTGACTCGACCGCGCTCGTCGTGCCGCACTATCACGTCATGGTCGACGCTCTGACCGCGACATTGCGCCAGACGGTCCCCTCCCTCGGCCGTGCCATCGCCCAGATCGTGACGTCCCTCCTCCCTGTGGTCGGGGATAACCAGCCGATCCTGGTCCTCGCCTCCGCCGTCGAGGTCGACGAGCCCGACATCCTCAGCGGCCACGCACCGCTGTACAGACCCAGTTCGGACGCAAGCCCTCCCGGGGCTGGCCCCGACCCCCACGCCGAGTGCCTCGAAGTGGTGAGGGCGGGGTTCGCACGCAAGCCCTCCCGGGGCTGGCCCGGACCTCTCGGCTCGTGGTGGGTCAGCTGCGAGGCGAAACCTGCCCGAAGCGAGCCAACTCCTCGTTGTGCAACAGCATCGCACCATCCCTGGACATCCCTGGATGCTCGCACCGTGTGGAGGTCGAGGGCGAAGGGGGCCATGCCGACCCGTCACGACATCCGCGCTGTCTGCAAGGGGATCGCGGACGGTCACGTCCAACCAGCTGCCACCAGGTCGTGCGCGCTGTGGTGTGGACGTCGCCGTGAGCGTGTTGCGGGCCGAGCTGGCGGACTGGATCGAGCGGGTCCGGGGCGGCGAGGAGGTCGTCGTCACCGATCGGGGGATCCCGGTGGCCCGTCTGATCGCTGTCGATGCGACGCCGCCCGCCGCGGCCCGTCCCGCCCGACAAGCCCGCCTCTCGGTCCCGAGCAGTGCTGGACGACCAGCCGGCCCGGGTCGCTCGTGGGAGGAAGGTGAGATGTCGAGCCGGCTCTCGACCCGGCGACCCGGGGGTGCCCGGCGGATCGTCGCCGTCGTCTGCGTCGTCGCCCTCGCGATCCTGGCGAGCTCCTGTAGCTCCCCGAGACCGACGACACCGAAGTCGGCGTCCCCCGCCGCAGCGAGCCTGCGGGCCCTCGAGTAGGGCCTGAGCCCGACCGCCGTCGTCTACCTCCAACAGGAGACCTCCTCCCTCGTCGCCGCAGGGGAGCGCGTGCCCGGGCCGAACGCCTTCCAACGAGCGATCCTCGCGAACCGGACGATCACCTTCGCCGACTACGAGACGGCGATGGAAGCCGCCACGAGCTGTGCGGAGAACGAGCTACCGGGCCTCGGGCTGCGCCTGGTGCCGCGGAGCGCCGACGGGCGACCGGAGCAGTTCGGGCTCTCGATCAGCTACGCCCCCGGCTCCGCGGCCTCCTCGACGGGGACGTCCTCGTCGAGCGCGACCTCCTCCACGGTCGGTGCCGATCCCTTCGCCCGGGCGGACCAGGTCCTCGAGGACTGCCTCGCCCGCTACGCCTTCGAGGTGACCGCCCGTTGGCAGGCAGAACAGGCGCTCTCGGGGAGCGCGCTCGCCGCGGAGCGCCCCGCCCTCCTGCGCTGCCTGATCGCCGCAGGTGTCCGCATCTCGCCGAGCGCGAGCGACACGGCGATCCTCCGCCTGCTCGACACCGCGGGTTCGCTCTCCTCCCTCACCCCGGCGCAACAGCACCAGGTGGGCCAGTGCGAGGCGACCTACGGCCAGTTCGTCCAGAGCCTCGGCTCGTGAGCGCCGGCGAGGACCGCGCACGCCGATCCCAGGTGAGCGGCGAGCCGTGACGCGTGGCCGGGGCGGCCTGCTCGGGGCCATCCCCCTCCTGGGTGGTCTGGCTGCCGGTGGCGTCGCTCCACGTCGCGAGCGTCGCCGTCACCGTCGGGGAGAGCCCGCCCGCTCCGGGTGCGGTCGTGGTGAGCTCGACCAAGCAGCTGGAGCCCTTCTCCCTGACCGCCAGCGCGGTGGGTGGGGTCCCGGGAACGCTCCCGGCGAGCAGCGCTGGTTTCGCGCTCACACTCTCGGAGGGACCGACCGTCCCCGTCGGGCCGGGCTCTCGGGTCTCGGCGCCGGGTGCGCTCGCAACCGTTGCGAAGGTGCTCGGGAGCGGGGCGACGAGCCTCACGGGCACCATCGCCCTCGTGCACCCCCGCCGCTACACCACCGTCGTGACCGCTGCGGTCGTGGCGGACGCCGCCGGGCAGCTCTGCGTCTTCACCGTCTCGTCCGGTCGGCTCCGACCGATCCTCGTCCGCACCCACGGCGGACCCCCCGGCGAGGTGGCGGTGACCGGGCTGCCGGCTTCGGTGCAGGACGTCGTGGCGAACCCGGCGCAGGTCGCGCGGGGACGCTCCTGCTGAAGGAGACCGACGTGACGGGAGCTCTGGGTCGGCGAGGCGGTCGGGGCGTGGGGGCGGACCGGGGGAGACCCGCAGCGGGGCCCGCTCCGGGAGCAGAGGGGGGAGCCCGGGCCCCCGACGCCCCCCTCCTCGTCGGCACGCACCTCGGCCACACCTACCGGGGCCTCGCGAGCCCGGTGCTCGCGGACATCTCCGTCGAGGTGCGCGCCGGGGAGCTGGTCGGCGTCACGGGCCCGAGTGGCTCGCGCAAGTCGACGCTGCTCTCGGTGCTCGGGCTGCTCCTGCCGCCGAGCGCCGGGCGGGTGGTGGTCCGCGGCGAGGACGCGTGGGCGAGTCGCAGCTCGGCGCGCCGCCTCGCCCGGGAGTGCTTCGCCTGGATCCTGCAGAACTCTGCCTGCCTGGAGGCGCGCACGGCGCTCGAGAACGTGGCGGTCGCCCTGCTCTGCCAGGGCGAGCGACGGAACGCCTCCGTCGTGCAGGCCGCCGACGCGCTCGAGGCGGTGGGTCTCGGCGAGCGCCTCGGCGCCGTCGCCGCGACCCTCTCGGGTGGTGAGCTCC
>JAJYGW010000058.1 GCA_021790615.1 Actinomycetes bacterium
GCGTAGACGAGGCCGGGCGAGAGCCCGAGCGCCCCCTCCGTCATCGCCTGGTCGACGACGGCGCACATCCTGGCGAGCTCGGCCTCGGTCGGTGGTCGAGCGGCGACCCCCATCACGAGCCGGCGGATCGTCGAGTGGCCGACCAGCGCGGCGACGCGGGTCGCGGCGACGCTGCGGAGCGCCCCGAGGTAGTCCGCCATGGTCGCCCAGCGCCAGCGCTCCGCCGGGATGGAGCCGTCGAGGCCGGCGATCGCCGCCGCGAGCTCACCGGCAGAGCCGGGCTCCACCGGCGCCGCAGAGATCCCGTCCTGGCCGAAGACCTGTGCCGTGCAGCCCTGGAGCAGCTTGGGCTGGTCGCCGACCGGCGCCGCCGCCGAGTCGCGGACCACGCTGTAGAGGTCGGAGTGGGAGTGCAGGTCGACGAAGCCCGGCGCCAGCACGAGCCCGGTTGCGTCCACGACTCCCTCCCCGGGCAGCGGTGCCAGCTCTGGAGCGATCGCCTCGATGCAGCCGTCGGCCCCCACCCGGACATCCGCGCGTGCGAGATCGGCCTGTTCGGATGTGGCGACGGCCGTGGCCGTGGCGGGCCCGGTGGCGGGTGAAGCGCCGTCGGGTGCAGCGCCGTCGGCTGCAGCGGTGGCGGGTGCCCGGAGGACCCGCGCGCCCCGGATCACGAAGGGGGGGACCCCTCCGGAGCTGGCCGTTGTCTGGTTGACAAAGTGTTGAATACCGTGGAGCATAGGGGAGAGGAGGTTCGTCGATGACCACCAGCTCGCCCGAGCGCGACGTGCGCTCGCCACGCTCCTCGTCCACCCCCGGTTGGTTCGTCACGGAGGCCGAGCGCCAGCGAGGTGCGCTCACGACACTGCTCGGGGACCTCGTCCACGCCCCGTCGCTCTCCACGGACGAGGGCGACGTCGTCGCACAGCTCGAACACGCGATGGAGGAGCTCGGCTACGACGAGGTCCGCGTCGATCCGTTGGGCTCCGTGATCGGGCGGATCGGCGACGGACCGATCCGCGTGGTCTACGACAGTCACGTGGACACCGTTGCCGTCGGGAGCCGCGCCGAGTGGGCCCGCGACCCCTTCGAGCCGACCATCCTCCCCGACGCGGGAGGTGGGGTCCTGCACGGGCGTGGCGCGAGCGACGACAAGGCGGGGATCGCCGCGATGGTGCACGGCGGGGCCCTCTACCGGCGGTTGGCGTTCGATCCCCGGATCACCCTCTACGTCGTCGGGTCGGTCCAGGAGGAGGCCTGCGACGGCCTCGCGCTCGAGCACGTCCTCACGGCCGAGCTGCCCCGTCCCGACCTGGTCGTGTTGGGCGAGGCCACCCGCTGCCAGGTGTTCCGTGGCAACCGGGGGAGGATCGAGGCCTTGATCCGGGTGTCGGGGAGCTCCTGCCACGCGTCGGCCCCGGAGCGGGGTCGCAACCCGGTCTACGCGCTCGCACCGGTGGTCGAGGAGGTCCAGGCGCTCGACGGGCGCCTCGGCGTGGGGCCGTTCCTCGGGCGTGGGTCGATCGCGCTCACGAAGATCGAGTGCGAGACGCCCGGCCTCAACTCGGTCCCCGCCACCGCCACCCTCTACCTCGACCGGCGGCTCACGGAGGGGGAGAGCCCCGAGGCCGCACTCGAGGCGCTGCGGTCGTTGCCGTCGGTCCAGGCGGCCGGCGCGACGGTCGAGCTGCTGCAGTACGAAGCGACGAGCTACACGGGCACGCCGGTCGCCCAGGACAAGCGCTTCGCCACCTGGGTCACTCCGGCCGACCATCCCGGCGTGCTCGCAGGTCTCGAGACCGGGGAGCAGGCACTCGGCCAGCACCTCGAGCTCGGCCACTGGGTCTTCTCCACCAACGGGGTGGCCTCGATGGGCAAGCTGGGGATTCCGACGATCGGGTTCGGACCCGGGGACGAGGTCCACGCCCACAGCGCACACGACCAGTGCCCCCTCGACGACCTCGTGACGGCGGCGGCGTGGTACGCCGCGTTCCCCGGCGTCTTCGCCAGCGTCCTCGCCCGAGGGGAGGGCGACCGAGGGGCGGCGGAGGTCGCACCAGGCGCCGCCCGGGAGTCGGTCGTCGCCCCGGGAGGTAACGGCGGAGTGGGATCGGTCGTCGCCGCGGGCGGCGGCGGCGGGTCAGGCTCGCTCGGGGCGGAGGTGACGTCGGCGGGATGACTGGTTTCGCGCTGAACGGCCGGCCCGTCGAGGTGGTGGGTGAGCACCCCCACCTGCTGTCGGCGCTCCGGGAGGAGCTCGGCGTCACGTCGGTGAAGGACGGCTGCGCACCGCAGGGACAGTGCGGGTGCTGCACGGTCTTGCTCGACGGCAAGGCCCAGGTGAGCTGCCTCGTGGGCCTGGAGAAGGTCGCGGGCCGCAGCGTGGTGACCCTCGAGGGACTCACCGAGGCGGAGCGGGGTCGCTTCGCGCGGGCCTTCGCAGCGACCGGGGCGCTCCAGTGCGGGTTCTGCACGCCTGGCATCGTCGTCCGCGCGAAGAGCCTGCTCGACCGCAAGGGTGCCGACCTGACTCGCGAGGAGGCCGCTCGCCATCTCGGCGCGCACCTCTGCCGCTGCACCGGCTACGTCAAGATCCTCGACGCGGTCGAAGCCCTCGCCCGGGGAGAGGAGCCGGAGCCAGTACCGCTCGGCGGTGTCGGGAGCCGAGGGACCAAGTACGAGGCGCTCGCGCTCAGCCTCGGCGACCGCCCCTATGTCGACGACCTCCGGGTCGAGGGGATGGCCCACGCAGCGCTCCGCCTCGCGGACCACGCCCGCGCCGACGTCCTGCGCCTCGACACCAGCCGGGCCGAGGCTGCGCCCGGCGTGATCGCCGTGCTCTCGGCGAAGGACGTGCCGGGGAGCCTCCGGGTCGGGATCCTGGAGCCGGACTGGCCGGTCCTGATCCCAGAGGGCGGGCGCACGTCCTACCTCGGTGACGTGTTGGCCGTGGTCGTGGCCGAGACGCGTGCTGCTGCCCGGCTCGCGGTCGGCCTGGTCGAGGTGGACTACGCCGTGCACGAGCCGCTGACCGACCCGCTCCGCGTCCAGGAGGACCCGGAACCAGCCGTCTGGGGCCTCGAGGGCAACGTGCTCTCGCGGAGCGCCTACCGTCGCGGCGACGTCGACGCCGCGATGGCAGGCTCGGCCTGCACGCTGCACGAGGTGTTCCAGACGCAACGTGTGGAGCACGCCTTCCTCGAGCCGGAGTCGACGCTCGCGATCCCCGCGCCGGACGGCTCGCTCCGGGTGTTCTCGGGCGGGCAGGGCGTCTGGGACGACCGTGACCAGATCGCCGCAGTACTCGGGATCGACCAGGAT
>JAJYGW010000085.1 GCA_021790615.1 Actinomycetes bacterium
GTGTCGCGAGCGATCGATGGTGAGCCCGGCCGGCGGACGCCCGGCCCTGGGGAACCCCTCCCCCTTCTCGCGCCACGAGGCGGTTCGTCTCGCGAGGCAGGAGCGGCTGGTCCGCGCACCGTTCGCGATGCGGCCGAGCGTGCGGACCGGGTTCGGCGCGGGGGGACCGTCGCGACCGGAGGCGAGGGTCCGGTGGTCGGGCTGGTGCCGCCCGGGCTGCCACTGGCCGCCCCCGAGCACGCCGGCGCGTCCGAGCGCCCCGTCGTCGGACTCGATCCGCTCCTCCCGACGGCGGACTCGGGACCGCCCCGCCCAGCGGGCCCACGGCCGGACGCCGCCCCGGGAGAGCCTGCTGCGCCGCCGGCGCCACGTGCGAGCCTCGAGCGGCGCGATCCACGCGCCGCGGTAGCCGGCGTGGTGGAAGGGATGCTCGGAGTGTCGCTCGGTCCGGTCCCTGTCGTCGGCGGGCAGCCCGCCGAGCGAGCGGCGGAGCACCTCGGCGCGGCGGCGTTCACGGCGGGCGGGCAGGTCTACCTGCCGCCACGGGCCGCCGCCCCCGGCTCAGCGCGCAACCTCGGCATCCTCGCCCACGAGCTCACCCACGTGGCACAGCAGCGCGCCCTCGGGAGCGTGGCCGACGAAGCGAGCCCGGCAGGTCGGCGGCTGGAGGCGCAGGCGCTGGACGTCGGGCGTGCGGTGGAGCGGATCGCCCGCGCCCCCGGAGCCCTCGACGCGGCCTTGCCCGGTGGGCCGGTGGGCCGGGCGCCTGCCCGTTCGCTGACCGCTCGGGTGGGAGCGCCCCCCCGGCTCGGCGCCGGTGGAGCTGCGGTCGCGCCCGAGAGCCTCCTCCCGCTCGGTGTTCCGGTCGCCTCCGGAGGTGGCTCGGCCCCCGGGATGAGCTCGGCACTCGCGCCCGCTCGTCTCCGGCCAGGGCCAGCGGCGGGGCTTCCCGTCGCGCACGCCCAGCCCGGTCGGGCGGCGCCGTCCCCGGCTGGAGCGAGCCCAGCCTCTGCCGTGGCAGCCCAGCGGCTCCGCCTGCCGGGGAGCGCGACACAGCTGGCGACCGACGCGAAGCGGCTCGCCGGAGGGACCGGACGGGCCGTCGCTGCGAGCGCGGGCATTCGCGTGGGCGGCCCCGAGGGCAAGCGGGAGAAGCACGAGCCGTCTGAGATGGAGCGGCTCGCGAAGGAGATCTACCCGTATGTCCGCGAGCGGCTCCGTGCCGAGCTGCTCGCCGATCGGGATCGGGCTGGGCTGGTCACGGACCTGTACCGCACCGGCCTCTACGGTGGCTAGGAGCGTCCATGAGTAACTCGAGTGCAGCGGACAACCCCCAGATCGCGCTCTATTTCACGGTCAGCGTCGACGCCGTCGACCTCGGCGTCTTCACCGAGGTGAGCGGGCTCGGCATGAACTTCGGGACCGAGCAGAAGGAGCAGGGCGGCAGCATCATGTTCACGAGCCAGTTGACCGGCCGAGTCACCTACCCGAACCTCGAGCTCACCCGGCCGGTCGGCCCCGACTCCGAGACCCTGATGAACTGGCTCAACTCGATCACCCCGGCGTTCAACCCGGCGACCGCCGAGGTGCAGGGACTCGCGCCCGACGGCTCGGTGTTGATGAAGTGGCAGCTCTACGGCGTCGTGCCGGTCTCGTGGACGGGGCCGACGTGGGATGCGGCAAATCCGGCGATTGCAACCGAGAAGCTCGAGCTCGGCTACCAGGGGTTCCTGTGAGGGCCCCTCGGGAGAGGGGAGGAAGGTAGATGTCGAGCGCCGACAGTATGGCCGCGAACATGGTGGCCTCCAGCCTCATCCGGGCGTACTTCCTGCTCCTCGACGCGACGTCCGGCGAGCCGGTGCCGACCGGAGTCGTGATCCCGTTCCAGTTCAACCCGACCGAGCTCAGTTTCGACAAGCAGTCGGAGTGGTCCTTCACCTCCCAGCCCAGCGCCGAGCAGGCACCGGACAGCCAGTTCGTCGGGACGCAGCCGCAGAACCTCAGCGTGCCGGTCGTCTTCAACTCGCCGCTGGTCGGGGTCTCCGCCGAGATCGACCTACTCATGGCGCTGCTCGAGCCCACACCCGACTCGGTGGCCGCGGGGAACCCCCAGCCACCGATCGTCCAGTTCGGCTGGGGCGACACCGTCTACTTCACCGCGTACTGCCAGAGCATCTCCACCACCTACAAGCTCTTCGGCATCGACGGACGCCCGATCCGCGCCGAGTGCACGGTCGCGCTCGTCGAGGTCCCCTCGCCCACACCCGCGCAGAACCCGACCTCGGGTGCACTCGCCACCACGCGGGTCCACACCTTGCTCGAGGGAGAGAGCCTTCCCTTGGTGGCGTGGCAGGAGTACGGGAAACCGGGGCTGTGGCGCGCGCTCGCCGAGGCGAACGGCATCGACGACCCCTTCCGGCTGACACCCGGGCGCGACCTGTTGGTCCCCGATCTCGCCGACGCCTCGGCGTCCGCCTAGGAGCCGCGGTGCCCGGGTACAGCTCAGCGCTCAACGTCACGGTGGACGGGACCCCGCTCGATCCATTGGTCGCACGTCAGCTGATCCAGGTGACCGTCGACACGTCTCTCTATCTGCCGGATCTGGTCGTGCTCACGTTCCGGGACCCGCAGCGGACGGTGATCGAGGCGGGGGGCTTCGACTTCGGGGTGACGGTGGCCGTGGACGGGCGGACTGCGGACACGGCCGGGCTCCTCGCAGAGACCATCGTGAGTGCCGTCGAGATCGACGCAGACCACGAGGGCGCGCTCACCGTGATCCGCTGCCTCGACGCGGCTGCCATGGCCATGCGCGGGACGAAGACGCGGATCTTCCAGGAGATGGCGCTCTCCGAGATCGCCGCCGCCGTCGCAACCGAGGCGGGACTCCTGCCGGGCGACGTCACCGACAGTCCCGGGCAGATCCCCTACCTCCTGCAGCCGAACATCAGCGACTGGGACTTCATCCAGCTCCTGGCGAGAAGGGCTGGCTTCGTCGCCTGGACGAGCCGCGGGACGTTCAACTTCGGCCCGTTGCCGCCGGCCGAGGCGGCAGGCCCTCCGGGGACAGCCGCGATCCCGCCAACCGGCACCCAGCTGGTCCTCGGCCGGAACCTGTTCCGCCTGCGGGGGCGGGTGACCGCATCGGGTCAGGTCGACGCCGTCGTGGCGCAGGGCTGGGATCCCCTCGCGGCCACGCCGTTCGTCTCGCCGGGGACCGTGGAGAACCCCGGAGTGCTCTCCACACCCCCCGCCGCCGGCCTCGTCGCCGACGTGGCGGGCGACGTGCTCACGATCGCGAGCGGTTTGAGCCAGCTGGCCGAG
>JAJYGW010000342.1 GCA_021790615.1 Actinomycetes bacterium
GAGCCGCGAGCGAAAGATCGCGCTCGGTGATGCCACCTGCGGAATGGGTAGTGAGCCGCAGCACGACGGTCCGCCAGCGGATGTGGACGTCGGGATGGTGGTTCGCACGCTCGGCGAGCTCTCCTACCAGGTTCACGTAGGCGAGCGCTCCAGCGAAATCGACGCAGTCCACCTCCTTCACGAGCACATCGCCTTCTCTGCGCCAGGCGAGGCTCTCCCGGGCGAGCGCCGCCTCGACGTCGGACGGTCCGAGCACCTCGGTCAAGGATGCGTCATCTCCTCGGGCCGAACCGCTTCGTCGAACTGCTCGCCGGTGAGGTAGCCCAGCGCGATCGCAGCCTCTCGCAACGAGATGCCCTCCTTGTGGGCCTTCTTCGCGACGTCGGCCGATTTGTCGTAGCCGATCACCGGGTTCAGGGCCGTGACGAGCATGAGCGAGCGCTCGAGATGACGCGCGATCTGAGCCAGGTCCGGCTCCAGGCCCTCGACCTCGAACTCGCGGAAGGAGGTGCACGCCCCGGTGAGCAGCTCGATCGAGTGCAGGACGTTGTAGGCGATGAGCGGCTTGTTCACGTTCAGTTCGAAGTTCCCACGTGCTCCCGCGATACCCACCGCCGTGTCGTTCCCCATCACCTGGATCGAGACCATGATCATCGCCTCGGACTGCGTCGGGTTCACCTTCCCCGGCATGATCGACGACCCCGGCTCGTTCGCGGGGAGCACCAGCTCGCCCAGCCCGCTGCGCGGGCCGGAACCGAGCCAGCGCAGGTCGTCTGCGATCTTGTGCAGCGACCCCGCGAGCACCCGTAGCGCGCTGCTCGCCCAGACGACGGCGTCGTGGGCGGCGAGCGCGGCGAACTTGTTGGGCGCAGTCACGAACGGAAGGCCCGTGAGTGTCGCGATCTTCGCGGCCACGCGCTCTCCGAACTCTGCGTGGGTGTTGAGCCCCGTGCCAACCGCCGTCCCGCCCGCAGCCAGCTCGTAGAGGCCCGGAAGCGTCTGGTCGATCCTCACGAGATCTGCCTCGAGCTGCGCGACGTACCCCGAGAACTCCTGGCCGAGGGTAAGGGGGACCGCGTCCATCAGATGCGTGCGCCCGATCTTCGTGATGCCGGCGAATGCGGTCGCCTTCTCGTCCAACGCGTTGCGCAGCGCTCGTACGGCCGGCGCCAGGTGGTGCACGAGCTCCTCGGCGATGGCGATGTGCATTGCAGTGGGGAACGTGTCGTTGGACGATTGCGACATGTTCACGTGGTCATTCGGATGAACCGGCGATTTCGAACCGAGCACACCCCCGTCCAGCTCGATCGCACGGTTGGAGATGACCTCGTTCGCGTTCATGTTCGTCTGGGTGCCGCTCCCCGTCTGCCAGATGCGCAGCGGGAAGTGCTCGTCGAGCTTCCCGTCACGAACCTCGCGGGCCGCGGCTGCGATCAGCTCGGCTCGGTGCGGGTCGAGCTTCCCGAGATCGGCGTTGACGAGGGCCGCTGCTTCCTTCAGGATGCCGATCGCCCGGATCAACGGACGCGGCATCACGTCCCGTCCGATGGCGAAGTGCTGCAGTGACCGCTGCGTCTGCGCGCCCCAGTACCGGTCCGCAGCGACCTCGACCTCCCCCATGCTGTCCGTCTCGATCCGGGTATCGCTCACTGCTCCTCCTTGGTCGGTTCTTCGGTCGGTTCTTCGGTCGGTTCTTCGGTCGGTTCTTCGGTCGGTTCTTCGGTCGGTTCTTCGGTCGGTTCGAGAAATGCTCGTCGCTCCCATTCTGTCCCCATGACCGGCAGGCGGGGTTGCCCGCTTCGCGGCACGTGCCTCGCCCACGCCACGTCCTCGGCCCGCGGGCCGTGACCTGCTCCGACACCTCGAGGTCCGCAGACAGCCAGACAGCCCTGCGAGGCAGGGATGTCCGACCAGGTACGCCAGCGCACGGTCGCCGACGCTCCCCTCGCCGACGTTCGCGCGCCAATCGTCGTCGAGCGACTACCCGGCAGCGATCACTCCACGGCGTCGAAGACCATGCCGGCGTCTTGGTTCAACGCCGCCAAGGGTCGAAGCACGAGGCAAGACGCTCAGCGACATGCTCCACGTCGGACGAGTCCACCACCTGCGCGCCGGCACCGTTCCGCACGCCTTGCGGCAAGCCCTCTCGCAAGCGCACGACGATCCCATCGGCACCCGCGCCGTGAGCAGCTTTGACACGAGAGGAGATGCCGCCGCGACCTCCAAGTGGCACCTCTTCCTCGAGGCTGGTCCGGCAGAAGATGCGGGGAATTTCGCCCGTGCCGCCTTCCCGCATCGGCACTCCGGCGCGATCCACGACCAGCCCGCGCCACATTGCGATCTCACGCGGATCGTCCGAACAGACGATCGCTGTCGCGTCCACTGCCGCCTGACGAAGGAGGAACGACACACCGGGGCCGCGACTGACAGGCTCTGGGATTCCGCTGGGGACCTCGACGAGCAGTGCGAGCCCACCCGAGAGGGCGGCGGCCGGTTGACGGCTCCAGCGATATGGAGGTAGCGCCCCTCGAAGGCCGGATTCTCGTCTTGCAGCACAGCCCGGCATACCGCGACCGCTTCGCCAAGATACGCGCACACAGCCTGGGGATCGCATGTCGCACCTGCGGGCTCCTGCGTGCCCACCCATCGCAGGACGACAGCGGCGCGCCCACCGGAAAGAACGTCGAGCGTCGTCACGTCCCTGGCCAGCACCGCAGGGTGACGGTCACCCGGCAGCCCCGACACCACGGCGAGCACCCCGTCGTCGACGAGCGCCAGCGCGGCCGCAGCCATCGTGCAGGCCTCGCACCACAGCGGCCCATCCAGTGATGTCGCAGACGGAGCGACATCGACCTCGCGAGCTCGTCCATTCGCCAAAGGGCCTCCGGTGAACCACACCACGCCTGCGCCAGCCCTTACGGAAGCAAGGGCCAGCTGCCACCAGGGTTCGAGAAGCACCCGCCCGAGCGGTCCCGAGGCCACTGGAACAGGTGGGAGCTCCACGCCAAGGCCCAGCCGGGGATCAGGCACGCGAGGATAAGACAGCCGGGGATGAGGCACTCGCGGATCGGGCAGCCGGGGATCCACTCAGCGAGCTTATGTGCCCCGGTCGTCGTCTTCGGCTACACGCGCTCCCACCACCCGCCTTCCCCGTGCACTACCCCGCGTGTACGCAGCCGCTCGAGTGCACTGCACACGGCATCCATCCCGAACCCGGTGCGCTGGATGATCTCCTCGAGAGGAGTCGGGTCCCAAGCGACTTCCCGTATGACCTCCGCTGTCGGAGAAGGTAGATCA
>JAJYGW010000044.1 GCA_021790615.1 Actinomycetes bacterium
GCTGCCGACGAGCTCGCTGCCGACGAGCTCGCTGCCGACGAGCTCGCTGCCGACGAGCTCGCTGCCGAGGCGCTCCCTGCGGCCGAGCTCGCTGCCGACGAGCTCGCTGCCGAGGTGTCGGCGCTCCCTGCCGCAGAGGAGGTGCTCCCTGCCGAAGTGTCGGCGCTCCCTGCCGAAGTGTCGGCGCTCCCTACCGCAGAGGAGGCGCTCCCTGCCGCAGAGGAGGCGCAGACCACGGGCGGGCCCGCACAAGCCGAGGATCATGCCGCGGACGTGGCGGTTCCTGTGGAGCAACCCGGCGATGCGAGCGAGGCGGACCATGGCGCCCAGGCGCCCTCCGACCTGCTTGCGCCGCCTCCCGAGCCCGATGAGCTGGAGCGGCAGCTGGCCGAGGACGAGGAGATGGAGCGCCGCAGCCGGCACGAGCACCACGAAGCTCCGCACTTCCGCCGGGAGGTGGACTGAGATGCTCATGCCGCGCAAGGTCAAGCATCGCAAGCAGCAGCGAGGACGCCTCGGTGGTGCCGCCAAGGGTGGCACGACTGTCACCTTCGGGGACTTCGGGATCCAGGCGCTCGAGCCGGGGTGGCTCACCGCTCGCCAGATCGAAGCCGCCCGCATCGCGATGACCCGGCACGTACGGCGTGGCGGGAAGATCTGGATCCGCGTCTTCCCCGACAAGCCGGTCACCCAGAAGCCGGCCGAGACCCGGATGGGGTCTGGCAAGGGCAACCCCGAGCACTGGGTCGCGGTCGTGCGCCCCGGGCGAGTGCTCTTCGAGCTTTCCGGCGTCGACTCGCAGCTGGCGCAGGCCGCGATGGAACGAGCCATCCAGAAGCTGCCGATGAAGGCACGCTTCGTGGTGCGTCCTGGTACCCACGGCGCCGCGGAGGTGCAGGTGTGAGGGCGTCCATGGAGTACGAAAGCATGGGTCGGGGCGAGCTGGTGGACAAGCTTGCGGAGTCGCGCAAAGAGTTGTTCAACCTCCGTTTCCAAAAGGCCACCGGCCAGTTGGACAACACGGCGCGGATCGGGTCGGCGAAGAAGGAAGTCGCCCGGCTCCTCACCGTGCTTCGCCACCGCGTCCTCCACCAGGACCTGGAGATCGAGCCCCGCGCCGCGTCACGGGTCGCCGGCCCGGCCGGGGGCGACGGCGGAGGAGTCGAGGAGGAGGCGTGATGCCCGAGGAAGCGAGCGTGTCCGGGGGCGCCACGTCCCGGCCGAACCGGCGAAAGGTCCGTGAAGGGACCGTCGTGTCCGACAAGATGCAGGCGACGGTCGTCGTCGCTGTGGTTGAGCGCGTGCGTCACCCGCGCTACGGCAAGACCGTCCAGCGCACCAAGCGGCTCTACGCCCACGACGCAGAGGGGACCGCGAGGGTCGGCGACCGCGTGCGCGTGGTCGAGACCCGGCCGCTCTCCAAGCTCAAGCGGTGGAGGGTGGCCGAGGTGATGGAGCGGGCCCGATGATCCAGCAGGAGTCCCGTCTGCGCGTCGCCGACAACTCGGGCGCCCGCGAGGTGCTGTGCATCCGCGTGCTCGGTGGGTCGCGTCGGCGCTACGCGACCATCGGCGACATTTTCGTGGCCAGCGTGAAGGACGCGATCCCCGGCGCGGCAGTGAAGAAGGGCGACGTCGTGAAGTGCGTCGTCGTCCGGACCGTGAAGGAGAAGCGCCGTCCCGACGGGAGCTACATCCGCTTCGACGAAAACGCCGCCGTCCTCATCAACGACCAGCAGCAGCCTCGCGGGACCCGCATCTTCGGGCCGGTGGGGCGAGAGCTTCGTGACAAGAAGTTCATGAGGATCGTCTCTCTTGCCCCGGAGGTGCTGTGATGCGGGTGCGCAAGGGTGACCGCGTGGTGGTGCGCTCCGGTAAGTACAAAGGGCGTCGTGCCGAGGTCGTGCGTGCGCTGCCGTCGGAAGGCAAGGTCGTGGTAGAGGGCGTCAACGTCGCGAAGCGGCACACGAAGCCCACTGCCCGGACCTACCAGGGCGGCATCATCGACAAGTTCATGCCCATCCCCGTGTCGACGGTGTCGGTCATCTGCAAGTCCTGCGGCGAGCCCACGCGCGTCGGCATGCAGGTGGACGAACAGGGCCGCAAGGTCCGTGTCTGCCGCAAGTGCGGGGGTGAGCTGTGAGCCCGTCGAAGGCGGCGAAGGCCGTAGCCGCGAAGAAGACCACCGGCGTGAAGAAGCCCGCCGGGCGCACTGGCCAGCGCACGGTCGCGCAGGGTGCCAGGGGGGCGGGTGCTCGCTCCGTCCCCGACATCGAGCGCACCGCCGGTCGCGCAGCGGGCAGTGCCGGTGCCACTGCGCCCCGCCTCAAGACCCGCTACCGCGAGGAGGTGCAAGGACGGCTCATGGGCGAGCTGCGCCTCGCGAACGTGATGGAGGCGCCCCGTCTCGAGAAGATCGTCGTCAACATGGGCGTCGGCCGTGCCACCCAGCAGCCGTCGCTCATCGAGGGTGCCCAGCGCGACATCGAGGTCATCACGGGGCAGAAGTCGGTCGTCACTCGTGCCAAGCAGTCGATCGCAGGGTTCAAGCTGCGCGCCGGGATGCCCATCGGCGTCCGAGTGACGTTGCGTGGTGATCGTGCGTGGGAGTTCCTCGATCGGCTCATCAGCTTGGCCATTCCGAGGATCCGCGACTTCAGAGGGTTGTCGCCACGCTCGTTCGACGGCAGCGGCAACTACACGTTCGGGGTGAACGAGCAGCTGATCTTCCCCGAGATCGACTACGACCGGATCGACACGGTTCGTGGCATGGATGTCACGATCGTCACCACCGCCCGCACCGACGAGGAGGGCCGAGCGTTCCTACGGGCGTTCGGCTTCCCGTTCCGACAGGAGACCCGATAGGCATCATGGCGAAGAAGGCACTCATCGAGAAGCAGCAGCGCACGCCGAAGTTCAAGGTGCGCGGCTACACCCGGTGCAAGCGGTGTGGCCGGCCGAAGTCCGTCTACCGCAAGTTCGGGCTGTGCAGGATCTGCCTTCGACAGATGGTGCACGCCGGCGAGGTGCCGGGCGTGACCAAGGCGAGCTGGTAGGAGCGGGCGATGACGATGACCGACCCCATCGCGGACATGCTCACCCGGATCCGCAACGCGAGCACCGCCCAGAAGGAGACCGTCGCCATGCCGGGCTCCAAGCTCAAGGAGGCGCTCGCGCAGATCCTCGAGCGGGAGGGGTTCATCGCAGGGTACGCCGTGCAGCGCGAGCCGGGACGACCCGGATCGACCCTGGAGATAATGCTGAAGTACTCGCCCGAAAGGGTCCGC
>JAJYGW010000289.1 GCA_021790615.1 Actinomycetes bacterium
GAGCGCCTTCACCTCGATCGCGGCCACGAAGACGCTCTGGCGGTCCTCGTCCCACTCCACCTCGATGAGGCGCTCGGAGTCGCTGCCGGCGAGGGCGAGCGCGTTGGCGCAGTCCTCCCGGTGGACCGAGACCCCCCTGCCCCGGGTGATGAAGCCGATGACGCGGTCGCCCGGGACCGGCGTGCAGCAGCGCGAGAGGCGCACCATCACGTCGTCGAGGCCCTCGACGTAGATGCCCGCCCCGTCCCTGCGGTGCCGCGGGCGCTTCGGTGCCAGCGCCGTCGAGGGGAGCTGCTCCTCCTGCTCGCCGCCGCGCAGGTCGCGCTGCAGGCGCTGGACGAGGGAGTGGCCCGAGACGTGCCCCTCGCCGAGGGCGGCGTGCAGCGACTCGAGGCTCTCGTAGCCGAGCTCGGACGCGACGGCGAGGACGCTCGGGGAGGACTGGAGCTTCTGCACCGGCAGGCCGGCCCGCCGGAGCGAGCGGGCGAGCTCCTCGCGGCCGGCCTCGATGGCGTCCTCGCGTCGCTCCCGGGAGAACCACTGGCGGATCTTGTTGCGCGCCCGCTGGCTCGTGACGATCTGCAGCCAGTCCCGCGAGGGCCCGGCGGTGGCGATCTTGGAGGTGATGATCTCGACGGCGTCGCCCGAGGCGAGCTTGGAGTCGAGCGGGACGAGCCGGCCGTTCACCCGGGCGCCGATGCAGCGGTGGCCGACCTCGGTGTGGATCGCGTAGGCGAAGTCGACCGGCGTCGCCCCCGCCGGCAGGGTCACGATCTCGCCCTTCGGGGTGAAGACGTACACCTCGTCCTGCTCGAGGTCGACCTTCAAGGTCTCGAGGAACTCGTGCGGGTCGGGCGTCTCCCGCTCCCAGTCGACGATCCGCTGCAGCCAGGCGATCTCCTCGGTCGAGCGTGCGCCCCTCCCCTGGTCCAGGTGGCCGCCGGTCTCCTTGTAGCCCCAGTGGGCGGCGATGCCGTGCTCGGCCCGCTGGTGCATCTCGAGGGTCCGGATCTGGATCTCGAGCGGCTTTCCCCGCGCCCCGACGACGGTCGTGTGCAGCGACTGGTAGAGGTTGAACTTCGGCGAGTTGATGTAGTCCTTGAACCGGCCGTGCACCGGCGGCCAGAGGGCGTGCACCGCGCCGAGGGCGGCCCAGCAGTCCTTCTCGGCCTTCACGATGATGCGGATGGCGACGAGGTCGTGGATCTCGTCGAACTCCTTGCCCCGCACGACCATCTTCTCGTAGATGCTCCAGAGGTGCTTCGGACGCCCGGTGATCTCGGCCTTGATCCCCGAGGACGCGAGCTGCTTCCGCACGTCGGCCATGACTCGCTCTACGAACGAGTCCCGCTCCGGAGCGCGGTTCGCCACCATCTGCTCGATCTCGGTGAACCGCTTCGGGTGCAGAACGGCGAAAGCGAGGTCCTCCAGCTGCCACTTCAGGTCCTGGATCCCGAGGCGGTGGGCCAGCGGCGCGTAGATGTCGAGCGTCTCCTGCGCTATCCGGTGCTGCTTCCATTCGGGCAGCACCGACAGGGTCCGCATGTTGTGCAATCGATCGGCGAGCTTGATGACGAGGACCCGCCAATCGTTCGCCATCGCGACAAGCATCTTGCGAACCGTCGCCGCTTGCTGCTGTTCCTTGGAGTCGAACTGCAGACGGTCGAGCTTCGTCACCCCGTCGACGATCCGTGCCACCTCGTCCCCGAAACGACCCTCGATCTCTTCGAGCGTCACCCCGGTGTCCTCGACAGCGTCGTGCAGGAGAGCAGCGGCGACCGCGCGAGCATCGAGCCCAAGGCCGGCAACTATCTCCGCGACTGCCACCGGGTGGACGAGGAACGGCTCCCCCGTCAGCCGCTTCTGGAACTGGTGAGCCTCGGATGCAAACGCACCCGCCGCGTCGATGAGTGCAGACTCGGCCCCGGCCACGTTCGGACGCCTTGTCCGGAAGGCCTCGTGGAGAGGAACCAGCACATCGCCGACGGCTGCCGTGACAGCACTCACGCGTTCACGCTACCTGCGCCGGAGACGCCCCGTCCGGCCCCGGCAACAGCCTGCACCCCTCCGAGTGACGCGTCGCGTCGCGCGCAAGGACGCGATCGCTCAGCGTCGGCGGCCGCCCTTTCCCTTGCTCCTGTTCCTCGGCTTGCGCGGCCGGGGTGGAGGCCGGCCAGTGGCGGACTGGCGAGCGCCCTGTGGACGGTTCCCCGAAGGGGTGCGCGCTTCTCCGCCGCTCGAACCACCCCGCCCGGCACCGTTGCCGGCAAAGGCGCCTTCACCGTCGAGCTCCGCGCCATCGAAGCCGGCTGCGAGAGCATCCTCGTCGTCGGCCCCCGCCGGCTTCCTCCCGGAGACGGCTCTTCTCGATGCTCCTGGACGCAGGCGCTCCTGCGCTCCCGCGCCCGCAGCCTCTCTCCTGCCCGGCGCGCGCGCTTGGCTACCCGCCCTGCCCGCCGCTCCACGCTGGCGCGAAGACTCGCGTCCGGCTCTCTCACCGGACCGCCCGGAGCCCTGTGTCAGGAGAGCAGCGGCAGCTCGCGGCGTGAGCAGCTCCACCCCCTCGCCGCGCGAGCGCTCCAGCTTCTCGCGGATGTTGGTATAACGAGGCTCGCGCTCCTTCATGGACGCGAGCAGAGGCGAAGCGATGAAGATCGAGGAGTAGGCACCCGAAGTGAGGCCGATCGCGAGGGCGAGGCCGAAGTCCTGCAAGGTGGTCGCGCCGAGGATCTGGGCACCGATGATCAGCACTGAGAGCACTGGCATTATGGCGACGAGCGAAGTGTTTATGGACCTCGCGAGCACCTGGTTCATCGACAGATTGACGACCTGCTCGTAGGTCATCCGGCCTGACGCGCCCAGGCCCTTCGTGTTCTCGCCCACCCGGTCGAAGACGACCACGGTGTCGTACAGCGAGTAGCCGAGGATCGTGAGTATTGCGACGACTGTGCCCGGAGTCACCTGGAAACCGGTCAGGGAATAGATCCCGACCGTCACGAGGATGTCGTGCAGCACCGCGACGAACGCGGCTATCGCCATCTTCCACTCGAATCGGAGGGAGATGTAGATGACTATCAAGACGAAGAAGACGATCAGGGCTTCGACCGCCTTCTTGGTGATGTCGCTACCCCAAGTGGCCCCTACGTCCGTGGTCGAGACGTTGGCCGCGTTGGTGTTGGCCAGGCCCGCCAACGCGACAGAGACCGACTGCTCGATGTTCCTCTTGCCGGTGACCGAGACTCTGTTGAGATCTCCTTGCACCTCTACGGTCCTGGATGCG
>JAJYGW010000005.1 GCA_021790615.1 Actinomycetes bacterium
GTCGGAGGGTCCCGAGTCGGAGGGTCCCGAGTCGGAGGGTCCCGAGTCGGAGGGTCCCGAGTCGGAGGGTCCCGAGGTGGCTGCGGCGGCATCGCAGTCGCGGCCCAACGAGGAAGCCGCGGCTCTTGGGGCCGGGGAGGAGCGATGAAGGTCCTTCTTCGCGGCGACGTGGACGGTATCGGACGCCGCGGCGACATCGTCGACGTCGCGGACGGCTACGCGCGGAACTTCCTCATTCCGGGGGGTCTCGGTCTGATGGCCACTCCGGGGATCCAGGCGCAGGCGACGTCGATGCGCCGCGCCCGCGACTTGCGCGAGGCGAGCGACCGCCAGGCGGCGGAGGCAAAGGCGAGGGTGTTGGCTGGCGTCACGCTGCGAGTGAGCGCTCGGGCTGGCTCGACCGGCAGGCTCTTCGGCTCAGTGGGCGCCGTCGAGATCGTCGACGCAGCTCGCGAGCAGAAGGGCGTCGAGCTCGATCGCCATGCCGTCGCGCTCGGTGAGACGATCAAGGCGACGGGCACCTACGAGGTGGTGGTCCAGCTGTTCGCGGACGTCGCGACGCCGGTCATGGTCGAGGTCGTCGCGGCCGACTGACCCCGGCCGACTGACCCCGGGCGACTGACCCCGGGCGACTGACCCCGGCCGACTGACCCCGGCCGACTGACCCCGGCCGACTGACCCCGGCCGACTGACCCCGGCCGACTGACCCCGGCCGCTGCTGCGAGCCGCCCGCCGCGCATCCAGCCCTTCCGAGTCCACGTGCGGTGTCACAACTGCGCTGCACCATGACGGGGTGCTCACGAGCGTGGCCCTCCGTCCACAGGCGGCCCTGTTTTTCCACAGCAATGTTCACAGGGTTGTCCAGGGATTTTGCCCCCGAAATCCCCAGGTTTCGACCCTTCACATCAACAGGCCGGTTCGCACAAGGTAGGGAGGCCATGGTCCAAGCCCTTGATGACGAACGCCCCCGCCACCGGCGCCCGGGAATCCCGACGAACCGCGTGGGTGAGCCCCCCGCAGGGGCGGACGGCGCCGGTCTGGCAGCAACGGGCGGACGGCAGCCTCGGGTCCCTCCACACGACCTGGACGCCGAGGAGTCCCTGCTCGGAGCGATGCTCCTCTCGAACGACGCGGTGGCCGTGGCAATCGAGACCTGTTCGTCGAGCGACTTCTACAAGCCGGCGCACGGGCACATCTTCTCCGCTGTCCTGTCTTTGTTCGAGGCCGGCGAGCCCGCCGATGCGGTCACCGTCGCCGACGAGCTGAGACGACGAGGGCTCCTCGAGCAGGTCGGCGACACCACCGCCCTCGTGTCGTTGCAGGTGAACACCCCCTCCCTCGCCAATGCGGGGCACTACGCACGCATCGTGGAGGAGCACGCCCTCCTACGGAGGTTGATCGGCGTCGCTGGCGAACTTGCGGAGCTGGGCTACGCGGTGCCTGAGGACGTGACAGCCACGATCGACGAGGCGGAGCGACTCGTCTTCGATCTCTCGGAGCGGCGCACGGCCGACTCGGTCGAGGCGCTTCGGAACTTGATCGGACCGAGCCTCGATCGGATCGAGGAGCTCTCCCACCGGAGCACGCGCATCACGGGTGTCGCGACGGGCTACAGCGAGCTCGACGATGTTCTCGCAGGTCTGCAGCCCGCGAGCCTCACGATCGTCGGAGCAAGGCCCGCCATGGGGAAGACGAGCTTCGCGCTCGGAATGCTCGCTCACGTCGGCACGGTGCTGCGTCGTCCGGCCCTGCTCTTCTCGTTGGAGATGGGCCATCTCGAGCTCACGCAGCGGCTGCTCGCCTCCGAAGCCCGAGTCGACTCGCAGAAGATGCGCACGGGGCACCTCCACGATGGCGACTGGGCGAAGGTCGGTGCCGCAGTGAGCCGGCTCAGCGAATCGACGATCTTCATCGACGAGAACCCTCGCCTGACTGTCATGGACATCCGGGCACGCGCCCGGAGGCTCAAGAAGAGCGAAGGGGATCTCGGGCTCGTGGTGGTGGACTACCTGCAGCTGATGACCGGGCGGAGCAAGGCGGAGAACCGCCAGGTCGAGGTGTCCGAGATCAGTCGAGGGCTCAAGATCCTCGCTCGCGAGCTGGAGTGCCCGGTCGTCGCGCTCTCGCAGCTCTCGCGGAACCTCGAAGCTCGGCAGGACAAGCGGCCGATGCTGTCGGACCTGCGTGAGTCGGGGTGCATGCCTGCTTCTACGCGGCTGTGGCGGGCGGATGCTGGTGGGGAGGTCACCCTCGGGGAGCTGGTGCTCACCCAGGAGCAGCCGCTCGTCTGGTCGCTCGACGAACGAACGTGGGAGCTCGTCCCGCGCCGGCTCGTACGCGCTTTTCCGTCGGGGCGCAAGCTCGTGTACCGGCTCCGCTCACGAGCTGGGTGCGAGGTGGAAGCCACGGCCAACCACAAGTTCCGTTCCGTCGACGGGTGGCGACGCTTGGACCAGATCGCCATCGGCGAGCACCTCGCAGTCCCCCGTCGCAGCGGTGAGTGGTCGTCCGTGCCGGCGACACCGAGAGCGAGCGGGCCCGTCGCAGCGCGTCACGGGACCGCCGGCGGGATGCGGGTCGCGCGGTCTGGCAGGCGTCCGGCGGAGTGGCGGGGGCGCGGTGGGGTCGACCTTCTCGAGGCAGGGTCCCGCTTGCGAGCGGAGCCGGACGTGATCTGGGACGAGGTGGTCGAGATCTCCCCCGCCGGCGTGCAGCCGACCTTCGACGCGACCGTGGAGGGGACGCACAATTTCATTGCCAATGGCGTTGTTGCGCACAACTCATTGGAGCAGGATGCTGATGTCGTGCTCTTCATCTTCCGTGAGGAGCTCTACGATTCAGAGACGCCCATCGACCGCCGGGGCCTCGCCGAGATCATCGTGGCCAAGCACCGGAACGGGCCAACCGGTTCAGCGCATCTGGCCTTCCTCGGCCAGTACGCCCGTTTCGACAACCTGCAGCGGCTGTAGAGGCTGCCGCGCGCCCGCTGTTCGCCGCGCGGCGTTGGAAGCCGGCGACGCTCAGGACTGGAAGCGAAAGCCCACTCCGCGCACGGTGATGAGGTGGCGGGGGTGCGCGGGATCGGGCTCGATCTTCCGTCGCAGCCGCTTCACGTGGGTGTCGAGCGTGCGGGAATCTGCCAGATCCTGGTCCCACCAGAGCCGGTTGATGCACCAGTCGCGAGTCACGACCTGGCCAGGTTGCGCCATGAGCAGCGCCAAGAGGTCGAATTCCTTCCGGGAGAGCTCGACGCTGCGCCCGCCGACCGTCACCTCC
>JAJYGW010000393.1 GCA_021790615.1 Actinomycetes bacterium
CGATGCGAGCAAAGGCGAGGAAGCTGGCGGGATCCCTCTCGTCCGGGCTCGCCGATCGCCAGCTCGAGCGTGCGCGGTCGCGGCTCGGGCCGGACTCGAGCCAACCCGGATACCCCCGACCGATCGCCGTGGTGACGGGGGCGAGTGGTGGGGTGGGGAGGGCGACGGCGGTGCGTTTCTCTGAGGCTGGCTTCGACGTGGCGCTCATCGCGCGCGGCGATGGCGGGCTAGCGGCGGCTGCGAAGAACGTCGAGGCGGCCGGTGGGAGGGCCCTCGCGGTCGCGGCGGACGTGGCCGAGTTCGAGCAGGTGAGCGAGGCCGCCTCGAAGATCGACATGTTCGACTCGAAGGCCGGCGGGACGCTCGATCCATCGTTTCTGACATCTCTTCCACAGACCTCCGAGAACTTCATGAAGGCGACGAAGGCGACGCTGCGCGAGAAGGTGGAGGTGTGGCAGCGGCGTTTCGGCAAGGCGGCGTAGCGGCGTTCACCGGCACGCTGCTACGGGTGGCCGGCTATGGTGTCGAAGAGAAGACAGGGGAGCGCCCCCGGGCGCTGAGAGTGCGGTCCACCGCAGACCCTCGAACCTGATCTGGGTCATACCAGCGAAGGGAGTCAGAGATGGCCACCGTTGACGTCGAGCGTCGAAGCCTTCGAGCCCTCACGAGGTGGCGCACCGTCGACATCGTCGTTGCGTCCGTGATCGCCGTCGCCGGCGGCGTCGTGTTCTGGGCATGGAGCCAGCTGTGGGTCACGACCGGGAGCGCGTTCGCGGCGTTCCCGCCGAGCCAGGCGGTCATGTACGGCATCTGGCTCGCACCCGGTGTGATCGGCGGGCTCATCATCCGCAAACCTGGCGCCGCCCTTTACACCGAGCTCGTCGCCGCCATCATCGAAGCCCTGCTAGGGAGCGCCTGGGGACTGTCGGTCGTCTTCTACGGGCTCGCACAGGGTGTCGCTCCCGAGCTGGTGTTCGCTCTCTTCCGCTATCGGTCGTGGCGTCTCCCGGTCTGCCTTCTCGGCGGCCTTGCCGCCGGCGCCGCCGCCGCCTGCCTCGACCTCGTCTACTACTACGGCGCATGGCGAACCGACTGGAAGCTCGCCTACATCGCAATCGTCGCCACGAGTGCGGCGATCGTCGCCGGCCTCGGTGGCTGGAGCCTCGTCCGCGCCCTCGGGCGTACCGGCGTCCTGCAGCCCTTCCCGTCCGGGCGCCGCGCCCCGGTCGCCTGACCAAGCGTCGGATGGCTGCACCTGCCGTCGAAGCGCGCGGCTGGGGTTGGCGGCACGCGGGTAGAAGGGGCTTCGCGGTCAAGGACCTCGACCTCAGAGTCGAGCATGGCGAGCGCGTCTTGCTGCTCGGCGCTTCCGGTGCCGGCAAGAGCACGCTGCTGTGGGCCCTCGCCGGGTTGCTCCGGGCGCCGGACGCCGGGGACGAGGAAGGCCTGCTGCTCGTGGACGGTGCGCCTGCCGGCGGGCGCGACAGCGCTTCGCACTCTCCTTTCGCGCACACCGGGCTCGTGTTCCAGGACCCGTCTTCGGCCATCGTCATGGGGAGAGTCGGAGACGAGGTCGCGTTCGGTCTCGAGAACCGGGCGGTCCCGCTCACCGAGATCTGGCCTCGCGTCTCGGAGGTGCTCACCACCGTCGGCTTGCGCTACGACCTGCTCCACCCGACCGACCGTCTCTCGGGCGGAGAGCAGCAACGGCTCGTCATCGCGGATGTGCTGGCCCTCCGCCCTGCCATCTGGCTCCTCGACGAGCCGACGGCGAATCTCGACCCGCCGGGTGCCGCCATGGTTCGAGCGACCCTCCGGCACGTCGTCGGTGAGTCCGGCGCGACGCTCGTGCTCGTCGAGCACCGGGTGAGCGAGCTCGTCGATCTCGTGACCCGCGTCGTCGTGCTGGAGAGCGGCGGCGGGGTCATGGCGGACGGCGACCCACGGCAGGTGTTCGGCAACCCGTCCACGTGCTCGGCCCTGCGGCGTGCCGGGGTATGGCTGCCGGAGGCACCACCGGGCCGTCTCGCACCGAGGCGTCCGGCCGGGCCGCCCGTCATCGAGGCCGCCGACGTGACGGTGCGCTACGAGGGAGCCGCTCACCCAGCGGTCGACGGGATCGACCTCATTGCACACAGCGGCCAGGTGCTCGCAGTCACCGGCCCGAACGGCTCGGGCAAGACGACGCTGTCGCTCGTGCTCGCTTCGCTCATGAGACCGACGAGCGGCGAGGTCCGGTGGAGGGCCACCGAGGGCGGCGCTCACGTACCACCGTCCAAGCCGTATGCCCGTTGGCGACCACGCGAGCTCGTGCGCCATGTCGGCACCGTGTTCCAGGACCCCGAGCACCAGTTCGTGGCACCGACCGTCGCGGGCGAGCTGGCCGTCGGTCCGCGTCGTGCCGGGCAGGACGCGCGGACCGTGGATGCACGCGTCGGCGAGTTGCTCGAGCGCCTCGGCCTCGGCGCGCTGGCGGCGGCGAACCCCTACACCCTCTCCGGCGGCGAGCAGCGTCGCCTGTCGGCCGCGTCCGCTCTCGCGGCTCGGCCGCAGCTGCTCGTCCTCGACGAACCGACGTTCGGGCAGGATTCGCGGACCTGGAGCGAGCTGGCTGCGCTGCTCGCAGAGGAGCGTGACGCCGGTCGTGCCGTCCTCACCGTCACGCACGACGAGGATCTCGTGCGGGCACTTGCCGACGAGGAGGTCGTGCTGGAGGACGGCAGACGGGTCGACGAGGATCGCCGTGATGCGAGCGCCCCGAGCGCGCCTGCGGCACCCTGGGAGATCGGCCCCGGATCGACCCCCGCATCGAGGCCGGCGCAGGCGCCGTCGCGGAGGCCGTCACCGACTGCGACGCAGATGCCGGCACCATGATGCGAGTCGAGACGCCGTTCGCGCCCACCTCCCTCGGCCGCCTCAACCCGGCCGCAAAGCTCATCGCGGCCGCCGTCGTCATGATCGGCCTCCTCGTGACGGCCGACGTCGTGACGGCGTCGATCGTGCTCGGAATCGAGCTCGGCCTTCTCCCGGCCACCGGTGTCAGCCTGTCCCGGCTCGCCCGCAGAGCCTGGCCGCTCCCGGTTGCCGCCGCTGGCGTGGCGGTCGCGAACCTGATCGCCTCGGACGCCTCGGCTGCGACGATCTCCGCCATCTCGCTCCGCCTGCTCGCCATCGCCCTCCCCGGTGTCCTCGTGTTCGCCTCCACCGATGCCGTCGACTTCGCAGACTCCCTCGTGCAGCAGCTGCATGCCCCGGCTC
>JAJYGW010000274.1 GCA_021790615.1 Actinomycetes bacterium
GCATCAACCTGCTGCTCAACTACGAGGACGGCTGCCGCTCGGACTGCTCGTACTGCGGTCTCGCCCGGACCCGGCCCGGGGCCTACGAGGACAAGTCCTTCATCCGGGTCGAGTGGCCGCTCGTGGAGACCGACCAGCTGGTGGCGCGCATGGCTGCGCGCGCGTCGCGACTCACCCGCCTGTGCATCTCGATGGTGACGAACCCCCACGCGTTCGACGACACCTGCGAGATCACGCGCCGCATCCGTGCCCGGGTTGCGACCCCGCTCTCCATCCTCGTCGCCCCGCCGACGCTGAACCGGCGCAAGCTGGAGCGCTTCGCCGAGCTCGGCGTGGACATGATCGGCGTCGGCCTCGACGCGGTCACCGAGGAGCTCTTCCGGACGCACCGGAGCGATGTGCCCGCGGGGGGCGCTGGGCTCTCCTGGGCGAAGTACTGGGCCGTCGTCGACGATGCTCGCGACATCTTCGGACCGTGGAAGGTGAACTGCCACACCCTGGTCGGGCTGGGTGAGACCGACCGGGACCTCGTCCAGACCTTCGTCCGGCTCCGGGACCGGGAGATCTTCTCCTACCTTTTCTGTTTCAACCCCGAGCCCGACAGCCGCCTCGGGGGACGAGCGAAGACCCCGCTCGTGCGGTGGCGACGGGTCCAGCTCGCCAAGCACCTCGTCGAGACGGAGGGCTTCGCGCTCGAGCAGTTCGCCTTCGACGCGGACGGTCTCCTCTGCCACATCGACGGGGAGCAGTCCGTAGTGCAGGGCGCGATCGAGTCGGGTGTCCCGTTCGTGACGAACGGCTGTCCCGGCGAGCAGGGCGAGCCGGGCTGCACGCGCCCCTACGGCTCCTACCGACCGAGCGAGGCCTACCGCGACTTCCCGTTCCTGCCCGACGCGGAGGACCTCCGCGCCGTCCGGGCCGAGCTGGCCCTGGACGACATCTACCAACCTGTGGGGTGACGACATGCGTCTGATCGTGGCGATGCGCCAACTTGCCGACCTGGTCGAGGAGCTGGAGGTGGATACCGAGGGCACCGACATCGACCGGGAGTTCGTGAAGTTCGTCTCGAACGAGTGGGACGAGGCGGCGCTCGAGGAGGCGCTGCTCGTGAAGGAGGCCGCAGGTGCGCACGTGACGGTCGTCGCGCTCGACGAGCCGGACGTGGACCAGACTCTCTACACCGCCCTCGCCAAGGGGGCCGACCGAGCGGTGAAGTTGACCGGTGCCCCCGAGGGATGGCTGCCCACGCGCACCCGGGCGGCCCTGCTCGCAGGCTGGCTCGAGGGGGAGACCTTCGACGCGGTGCTCACCGGCGTCCAGGCCGCGGACGACCTCGACGGGCAGCTCGCGGGGCTGCTCGGTGCGCGCCTCGGCCTCCCGCATGCGGCGGTGGTCGTGCGGGTCGAGCCGGCCGGCGACCGGCTGGCGGTCTCGCAGGAGCTGGGTGGCGGGACCGTCGCCGAGGAGGAGATCACCACCCCGGTGGTCCTCGGCGTGCAGGCGGCCCGCCAGGCGCCGCGCTACGCCCCCATCACGCGCATCCGCCAGGCGATGCAGGCCGGTGGCCTGGAGGAGGTGCCGGTCGGCGAGGCGCCGGCGAGCATCGGCCCCGAGGTCCGCCGACTCTTCCCGCCGGAGAAGACCGGACATGCCGAGATGCTCACGGGCGCACCGGCGGACGTGGCAGGGAAGATCGTGGAGCTGATCCGGGCCAAGGGCCTGGCGAAGGCATAGGAGGAGACATGTCGAACGACGTGGTGGTCGTGGCCGAGCGCTCGGGAGGGGAGCTCTCGGATCTCACCTTCGAGCTGCTCGGGAAGGCGAAGGAGCTGGCGAGCGGGCTCGGGGGGAGGGCCGGGGTGATCCTGGTCGGGGACACCTCGGGACTCGACGCGCTCGGCGCAGCGGACGTGGTCTACACCGTCGAGCACCCCGCGCTCGCGACCTACTCCCCCGAAGCCACGGAGGAGGCCGTGGCAGCGGTGCTCTCCGCGCACGGTGCCCGGCTCGTCCTGCTCGGGACCTCGACGCTGGGTCTGGACCTCGGCGGCGCGCTCTCGGTCCGCCTCGGCGCCGCGCTCGCGTCGTACGTGGTGGGTCTCGGGCTGGAGGGCGGGGAGCTCGTCGCGACCTCGCAGCTCTACGGTGGCAAGCTCCTCGCGGAGTGCGTGCTCCCCGGCGAGCGCGCGATCACCACGGTCATCTCCGGCTCGTTCCCCGCCGACGCGGGGCGGGCTGGCGGCCATCCGGAGGTGGTCGCGGTCGCAGCGCCGGCGTCGCTCGAGGGCGGCCGGACGCGTACCCTCGGGCTGCGCGAGCCGGACCGTTCGGGCGTCGACATCACCGCCGCGGAGCTGCTCGTCTCGGTGGGGCGGGGCATCGGCGGCAAGGAGAACCTCGAGGTCGCCCAGGAGCTCGCCGACGCGCTGAAGGCACCGTTGTCCGCCTCCCGCCCGGTCATCGACCAGGGCTGGCTCCCGAAGCCCCACCAGGTGGGCAAGTCCGGGCAGAAGGTCAAGCCGAAGGTCTACCTCGCGCTCGGCATCTCGGGGGCGCCGGAGCACCTGGAGGGGATGCGAGGAGCGGAGCTCATCATCGCCTGCAACACCGACGCCGGGGCCCCGATCTTCGACGTCGCCCACTACGGCACGACGGTCGACCTCTTCGACCTCGTGCCCGAGCTGGTGGAGCAACTCGAAGGGTGAGCATCGCAATGGTGGCGGCGCTGGTCGAGACGAGGAAGGTCTTCGCGGGCGAGGGAACGGTCGCCCGCGCGATCTTCTACCTGCTCTCACTCGTCGCCATCGTCGCCTTCTGCTGGGGCGTGTGGCTGCGCTGGCGCAAGTACCGCGAGGGTCGCTCCACCGGTTGGCGATGGCGGAGGCCGGCGACCCCGGCAGACGCCCCCGACGTGACCGCCAGACCGGCGCTCTCGCGGGGGCTCGCGGCCGTCGCGACGAACGAGACCATCGGACGGAACAAGCGTCACGTCGGCGGGTCCCACCTCCTCGTGTTCTGGGGCTTCCTCGGGCTGTTCGCCGCGACGGTGATCCTGAGCCTCGACTACGACATCCTCGGGAACCTCTCGAGGCTGTTCGTCGGGCACACCGTCAGCTTCTTCCACGGACCCTTCTACCTGGGCTACAACGCCGTCTTCAACACGGCGGGGGTGGCACTGCTCGTGGGACTGGCGGGCCTCGCGTTCCGCCGCGCCCGGCGGCGCGAGCCCCAGCTCGACTACGCCCGTGCCCAC
>JAJYGW010000096.1 GCA_021790615.1 Actinomycetes bacterium
GCAGCGATGAGGGTGGCGGCGGCTTCGACGGCCGCCCTGTCCGGCTCGGTCACCGGCCGGTATCCCGGCAGGTCGACGGACTCCGGCCAGTACCAGTCCATCGTGGCGTTCGAGACGTCCTTCGGCAGGTCGACGAGCACCGGGCCGGGCCTACCCGTCGTCGCCACGTGGAACGCCTCCTTGATGACCCGCGGGATGTCGGCGGCGTCGGTGACGAGCCAGTTGTGCTTCGTCACGCCCATCGTGATGCCGGTGATGTCCGCCTCCTGAAAGGCGTCGGTGCCGATGGAGGTCGACGGGACCTGGCCGGTGATGCAGACGAGCGGGACCGAGTCCATGTAGGCGTCGCAGAGCGGGGTCACGATGTTCGTGGCACCGGGTCCGCTCGTGACCATGGCGACGCCCGGTTGCCCGGTGACGTGCGCGTAACCCTCCGCCATGTGGCCGGCGCCCTGCTCGTGGCGCACGAGGATGTGGCGGATCGAAGAGTCGATGATCGGGTCGTAGACGGGGAGGATGGCCCCACCGGGCAGGCCGAATACGACCTCGACGCCCTGCATCTCGAGGCTCTTCACGAGTGCCTGGGCTCCGGTCAGTTGCATGGCCTGGGGTCCTTCCTTGTCTCTGCCTGTGTCGGTCTCGTCGGTGTCGGTCTCGTCGGTGTCTGCCCCCGGATACAGAACGACCTCCCCATCTGGGGAGGTCGGTGTGCGCGGGCGCGAGGTGGCGTCAGCGCACTAGGTGATGAGTACGAGTCGGAGCGCGAAGTCAGCTCTCACGCAAGCAAGTGTGGCAGATCCGGCTAACCCGGACAAACCGCGGATCGCCCCGAGCGCGACTGCGGGTTCAACGGCCGGCGGCCTCGTCGCGCCGTGCCGCCAGCACGCTCGACACGACCTTGCCGTCGGCGCGGCCCTTCGTCGCCTGCATCACCTTGCCGACGAAGTATCCGGTCACCTTGGCGTCGCCCCCGACGTACCGCGTCCACTCGTCCGGGCTCTCGCCAATGACGCGGTCCACGGCGGCCTCGAGCTCGGCCGTGTCGAGCGCCTCATAGCCGAGCCGCGCTGCGATGTCGGCCGGGTCGCCCCCCTCCTCGAGCAGGGCACCCAGCACGGTCTTCGACTGCGTGGCGGACAGCTTCCCGTCGTGCTCCATCTTGACGAGGTCGGCGAACGCCCTGGGGTCGAGCCGGCGGGCGTCGTCGGGCCGCGCCGCCGCCTCGTTCGCCGCCCGCGCCAACGCGAGCCGCGCGTCCGCACCCACCTCCACGGCGTCCAGCACGAGTTGGTCGAGATCGAGCTCGATCACCGTGAGCACCTGCTCGGCCGACGCTTCGGCGCCGTGGGCGGCGAAGACCTCGGCGATCCGGCGCCGCCGGTCGGACGGAAGCAGTGCCTCGCCCGCCGTCGCGGCCTCGAGCAGCGCGGCGTCCGGGACGAGTGGGACGAGGTCGGGCTCCTGGAAGTAGCGGTAGTCGTACGCCTCTTCCTTCGATCTCAGCGGGTGCGTGACGCCGGCGTCCTCGTCCCAGTGCCGGGTCTCCTGTGTGACGGCCCCGCCGGCCTCGAGCAACTCCACCTGGCGCCGGGCCTCGTACTCGATGGCACGAACGAGTGACCGGAGCGAGTTCAGGTTCTTCACCTCGCAGCGCGTCCCGAGGATGTCGCTTCCGGTCGGGCGTACCGAGATGTTCGCGTCGACCCGGAGGGAGCCCTCCTCCATCCGGCCGTCGGAAGCGCCCGTCGCGACGAGCACACCGCGGAGCTCGATCACATAGGCACGAGCCTGCTCGGCGGAGCGGATGTCCGGTGCCGACACGGTCTCGACGAGCGGCACACCGGCCCGGTTGTAGTCGACGAGCGAGTGGCTGGCCCCGTGGATGCGGCCGGTCGCCCCGACATGCGTCGTCTTGCCGGTGTCCTCCTCGATGTGGGCACGTTCGATGCCGACGACCGATCCGTCCGGGAGCTCGAGGCGGCCGTTCACGTTGACCGGCTCGTCGTACTGGCTGATCTGGTAGTCCTTCGGCATGTCCGGATAGAAGTAGTTCTTCCGGTGGAAGACCGACGGCCGGATCTCGCAGCCGAGCGCCGTCCCGATCCGCATCGCGAGCTCCACCGCCCGCCGGTTGAGCACCGGCAGCGATCCGGGCAAGCCGAGGCAGACAGGGCAGATGTTCGTGTTCGGCTCGGCCCCGAAGACGTTCGGGCACCCGCAGAACAGCTTCGTGGCAGTGGCCAGCTCGCAATGGACCTCGAGGCCGACGACGGTCTCGTACCCCTCAGGCACCGTCCGCCGCCTCCCCCCGGGCGCGCCCGCCGACCGGGACCGGCCCTCGGGCTTCGGCCGGAGCCGCCTGCTCGAGCACCGCAGCCACCTGCACCATCAATGCCTCACCGAGCGCCGGGGCCATGACCTGCACGCCCACTGGGAGGCCCTCGTCGCCGAGCGCGTACGGCACGCTGATCGCCGGCTGGCCGGTGAGGTTGGAGGAGACCGTGCAGAGGTCGGAGAGGTACATCTCGATCGGGTTCGCCGTCTTCGCCCCGAGCTCGAACGCCTCGGACGGCGTGGTCGGCGACAGCAACACGTCGAAACGCTCGTACGCGGCGTCGAACGCCCGGGTCACGAGCGTGCGCACCCGCTGCGCCTGGCCGTAGTAGGCGTCGTAGTACCCGGCCGACAGGGCATACGTGCCGATCATGATCCGGCGACGCACCTCCCTCCCGAAGCCGGCGGCGCGCGTCCGTGCGTTCATGGCCTCGACGTCCGGCCCCTCGACCCGGAGACCGTACCGGACGCCGTCATAGCGGGCGAGGTTCGACGAGGCCTCGGCCGGGGCGATCACGTAGTACGCCGGCAACCCGAGGCGTGCCTCCGGGACCGAGACGGCGTCGACCTTCGCACCGGCGGCGGCGAGCGCGTCGGCGGCATCGTTCGCGGCGCGCCGGCACGAGGCGGACACGTCGTCCACGAAGTCCTCGAGCACGCCGACCCGCAGCCCTTCCACCCCCCGGCCGAGCACCTCGATCAGACGAGGTGCGGGGCGCGCGAGGCAGGTGGAGTCACGCGGGTCTCCTCCGCCGATGACCTCGAGCGCGAGAGCGGCGTCGGCCACGGTCGGCGCGAACGGACCGATCTGGTCGAGCGAGCTCGCAAAGGCGATCAAGCCGTACCGGGAGACGACGCCGTAGGTCGGCTTGATGCCGACGACACCGCAGAGCGAGGCCGGCTGGCGTATCGACCCGCCGGTGTCCGAGCCGAAGGCGAGCGGGACGACGCCGGCGGCAACGGCCGCCGCGCTGCCACCCGACGACCCACCGGGCACGCGGCTCAAGTCCCAGGGGTTGTGTGTCGGCCCGAACGCCGAGTTCTCCGTCGAAGAGCCCATCGCGAACTCGTCCAGGTTGGTCTTCCCGACGGCAACGGCTCCCGCCCCCCGCAGCCGCTCGACGACCGTCGCGTCGTAGGGCGGCCGCCACCCTTTGAGGATCCTCGAGGAGCACGTCGTCTCGATCCCGTGCGTGCAGAGGTTGTCCTTCAGCGCGATCGGGACGCCGGCGAGCGGTCCAGGGTCCCGTCCCTCCCCGACTGCCTCGTCGACGCGCGCCGCCTCACGCCTCGCCTTGTCGCCGAGCACGGTCTGGAAGCAGTGCAGGTCCCCCTCGGTCGCGTCGAGGCGCGCCAGCGCCTCCTCGATGACCTCGACAGCCGTGACGTCACCTGCTCGCACTGCTTTGGCGACGGCGGCCGCTCCGGCGTCGAGCAGGCTCACGGCTCCTCCCGGAGGATGGCCGGCACGACGATGCGCCCCTCCTCCGCCGCCGGTGCGGCCGCCAACACCTCGTCCCGCTCGAGGCACGGCCCGACGACGTCGTCCCGGAGCACGTTCGAGAGCGGGATCGCATGGGCTGTCGCCGGCACGCCCGACGTGTCGAGCTGGCGGATGGCGTCGACGTGCTCGAGGAGGGCAGTCAGTTCGCCGACGAGGCCGTGCAGCTCCTCGTCGGACAGCTCGAGGCGCGCCAGGCGGGCGACGTGGCGGACCTCGTCGATTCCGATGCCGGCCACTTAGGAGGAGAACACCTTGCTCGCGAACTCGACCGCGCGCTGCTCGATCTCGGCCTGGTCGTGGTCGAGCGTCGCCACGTGGTAGCTGCGCTCGAGCCACACGCGCTCGACCGGCCCGGAGACATGCTCGACGACGAGGTCTCCGTTGCTCGACGGGAGAACGTGGTCGGCGCGGCTCGAGAGCAGCAGCACCGGACAGGAGATGACGCCGAGGGCGGCAGCCACCTCGCCGGCAGCATCCATGAGGGACAGCAGCGGCACGACCGGCGTCGCCTCGTACGCACCCTCCCTCACACCCTCGAGTGCGATGTCCTCGCCGACGCCGGGGATGCGGTCCATCCCGGCGTCGAGGATCCCGTGCAACATCTCATAGAAGCTCTCCGCCGCCTGCTCCACGAGCGGGTTCACCAGCACGAGGCCGGCGACTTCGGGATGCCGCTCCGCCAGCCAGAGCGA
The DNA here is from genome assembly GCA_021790615.1 of Actinomycetes bacterium. The sequence continues at coordinate 4,531 of JAJYGW010000096.1, forward strand.
GAGCGTGCCGCCCATCGAGAGCCCGGCGACCATCACCCGGTTGCAGCGAGCGGCGAGGGACTGGAAGGCCTCGTTCGCAGCGCGGGACCAGTCGGCGAACGTGGTGTCGAGCATGTCCTCGATCGATGTCCCGTGGCCGGGGAGCAGCGGCAGCTCGACGCAGTAGCCGGCATCCGCGAACGCCTCGGCGAGCGGGCGCATCGACCGCGGGCTCCCGGTGAAGCCGTGCAGGACGAGCACGCCGTCCTGGCCGTTCGAGGCCGAGAAGGGCTCGGCGCCTTCGACGATCGGTGAGACCACGGCGGTTCATGGTAGTCGGGAGCCGCAGGTATTCTCCCCGGGCACCGCGTGCGCGGGTGAGGAGGTGGACATGGGTGAGTACGCGTTTCTGAGTGACGAATGGACCGCCGAGGCCCGCAAGGTGCAGGCGGAGTTCGGTGAGCGCGCACCGAGGCCACCTGTCGAGATGCGGATGAACCTCGTCGTGAAGGAGGTGCCCTTCGGTGAGGGCTGCATCGACGCCCACCTCGACACGAGCGCCGGCGAGGTCGTGCTCGAGATCGGGCACCTCGAGGCCCCCGACCTGACCGTGACGGTCGACTACGAGACGGCGAAGGCGATCCTCGTCGACCAGAACCCGCAAGCGGGCATGCAGGCGTTCATGGCCGGTCGCATCAAGATCGAGGGTGACATGTCGAAGCTCCTCGCCATGCAGACGGGGCCGGTTGATCCGGTGCACGCTGAGATCGTGGGCCGGATCCGGTCGTTCACTGCCTGAGCGGGCCGGTGGCGCGCCCGCAACCCGGGCTGCGCCGCACACCACCCGGGCTGCGCCCACCACCCCCGGGCTGCGCCGCACACCACCCGGGCTGCGCCCACCCGACTTTCAATTCGTGAAGCTGACGTGTGTCGGTCAGCCGACGATCGAGGGGACTTGCTCCGCGAGCTCTGCGATCGTCCAGCGGTCGCCCTTGTCGATGTCCTTCGTGAGGGTCCACGGCTGGAAGTACTGGACCTTGCCGCCCTGCACGAAGAAGGTCTTTCCGGTGAACGGGCAGCTCTCGGTCGCGAGGTAGCCGACGAGCGGAGAGACGTTCGCCGGGTCCCACGCATCGAACGTCCCTGCGTCAGCCGGCGGTTGCACGATGTCGGACAAGCCAGGTGTCGACTCCGTCATCCGTGTGCGCGCAGCGGGAGCGATGGCGTTGACGCGCACCCCGTAGCGGGAGAGCTCCTGGGCCGTGATGATGGTGAACGCGGCGATGCCGGCCTTGGCGGCGCCGTAGTTGGCCTGGCCCGGGTTCCCGAGCAGGCCTGACGTCGACGACGTGTTGACGACGGCGGCCTTCACCTGCTGCCCCGCCTTCGACTGCTCTCGCCAGTAGGCGGCGGCCCAGCGCGTCGGGACGAAGTGACCCTTCAGGTGAACGTGGATGACCGCGTCCCACTCTGCTTCGGTCATGTTGACGAGCACGCGGTCACGCAGGATCCCGGCGTTGTTGACGAGCACGTGGAGGTCGCCGAATGCCTCGATGGCCGCGTTGACGAGGCGCTGACCCCCCTCCCAGTCGGCAACGTTGTCGGCGTTGGCGATCGCCTCGCCGCCCATCTCCTTGATCTCGTCCGCCACCTGCTGCGCAGGCGACCGATCGTCACCCGAGCCGTCGACGGCTCCGCCGAGGTCGTTGACGACGACCTTGGCTCCTTCGCTGGCGAACAGGAGGGCATGCTCGCGGCCGATGCCGCGCCCCGCGCCGGTGATGATCGCGACCCTTCCTTCCAGGGCACCCATCCGTCTGTCCTTCCGTCAGATCCCCCGACGTGTTGATTGTCCGAACATCAACTTGTCAGGTCGCGCTTCCGCCGCGCAAGACGGACACAGGTCAGGCGAGGTGTCAGACGATGTAGAGGACGACCGTCGTGCCTTCCCTCACCGACTGCCCCGAACTGGGTGAAGTGGCGTAGACGAAACCGTGCTGGCCGCCGACGCCGACGAGCTGGTACGCGAGTCCTGCTGCCGAGAGCGCCGACTCCGCCTTCTTCACGGACAGGCCGAACAGCGGCGGCACCTTCACGTACGGCTTCCCGAGCGAGACCGTGAGCAGCACGGTGGTGCCGCGCTTCACGCTCAGCCTGGCAGCCGGGTCCTGCGCGACGACGTCACCGGCGGGGACCGTCGTCGAGTACTGCCCGTTCGGTGCCTGCTTGCCGACGAGCCCGATCTTCGCGAGGTCCTTCTCTGCGGTCTGGAGCGGCACTCCCTGCAGCGGCGGCACGATGCGCGGGTGGGGTCCGCGGGAGATGTAGAGGATCACCGGCGATCCGCGCGGCACGCGCTTCGACGACGGGAGCGGGCTCTCCGAGATGACATGACCAGGATGGACGGTCTCGCTGTACACGAGCTCCGGGATGGCTCGCAGGTGCGCGACCGCGATGAGGCGCCGGGCCAGGAGCTGCGGAAGTCCCTTGACGTCCGGGACCGCTACCGGCGCCGGACCGAGGGACTCGATCACGATGACGACTGTTCCCGCTTTGACACGCCGTCCAGCAGGTAGCGACTGGCTGAGGACGTCCCCACTCGGCACGTGGCCGTCGTACTTCTTGGCGCCGATGCGGAATTTGAGGCCCGCAGTCTGAAGCATCGCCCGCGCCATGCCGACAGGCTGGTGGTCGACCGATGGCACGAGGTCGCCGGTCACGCGGAGCTGCAAGAAGGCGGCGACGGCACCGCCGGCCAGGAGGGCGATCACGAGCGCGACGGCGGCTATGAGCCGTCCGCGCCGGCGACGCTGCGGTCGGAGTCCACGGTGGTCTCCGCTGCCCACCACCCCACCGGGACTCTCCGAGTCCTCGGCATGCCCTTCGGCGGCGGGAACGTGACGAGCCGGTGGTGTCGCCACCTGCGCGCTCATGGGGGTGAGCTCTCCGTCGACAGCCGGAACGGCCTCGGCAGCCGCCAGTCCCATGACAGTGAGGTCGTCCACGAGCTCGTCGTGCGGCATCGGCGCATCAGCGCGCTCGAGGTCGACGGCCTGCAGGACCGCCGTGTGGCCGGCGAGGACGTGACCGGGATCGAGATCGGTCGCGTCCCGGTCCGCCCACATGGACGCGCCCGGGCCGAGATCGGCGTGCACGAGCGGCAGCGGCGCCCTCTGGGGCAGCTGGCGCTCGAGCTGAGACAATTCGTCTGCCAGCCCGGCTGCGTCGAGACGAGCGAGCGGCTCGGGTATCGCGGCGGCGGCCAGGATCGGGGCGAGGGGCCCGAGCTCGCGGGCCGGCGGGATGGTGCGGTCGATCCGCGCCATGAGAGTGCCGGACACCGTCTCCGCAGAGAAGGGCACCTGGCCCGTGAGCGCCTCGTAGAGGACGAGAGCGAGCGAGTAGACGTCCGTGCGGTCGTCGAGCGGGGTGCCCTTGGCCTGCTCCGGCGAGGCGTAGCGGGCAGTCCCGAACATCACGCCGAGCGGCTCGGTGAGGGACGCCTGCGCGATCGCCCGCGCAACGCCGAAGTCGGCGATGCGGACGTGGCCGTCCTCGTCGAACAGGAGGTTCCCCGGCTTGATGTCCCGGTGGATGATGCCGCGCCGGTGCGCGTAGGCGAGGCCGGCGGCAGCTTCTGACCCGAGCGCTGCGGTCTGCGCGTGCGACAGCTTGGCGCCCTTGTCGAGAAGCGCCCGGAGGCTCCCGCCCGTGAGCAGCTCCAGTACGAGGAAAGGCCCGGCTTCCTCTTCTCCCCAGTCGAAGACCCGCATGACGTGGGGGTGGTCGAGCGAGGCGGCGAGCCTCGCCTCGGCGCGGAAGCGCCGCAGGAAGGCGTGGTCGTTCGCGAGGCTCGGATGCAGCACTTTCACGGCGACGCGACGCTGCAGCCGCGTGTCCACTGCGGCGAAGACCTGGGATGACGCTCCGGAGCCGATGGGGGCGAGCAGCCGGAATCGGCCGCCGATGACGCGGCCCACCTGTTCAGTGATGCTCGGCATGAGTATCCGGCGCAAGCCTAACCCGGGTCTCCCCCGACTCAGCGGCAGCCGGCCGCTCAGCGCCAGCCGCCGGCAGTCGCAGGCACTCAGGTGCCATCGATGAGTTGCCAGTGCACGGCATCCCTCGTGCGCCACACGCCGAGCCTGAACTCGATGGCCCAGCCGTTTCTGGGGTCGTCGAAGGTGACACCGACGCCGGCCACCCCGTCACGAGTGGCATCCCTCGGCATTCCCTTCACCAGTGCCCAATCCCGGCCGGCGTCGAAGGTCACGAGGACGCCGATCCCGCTCACACCGATCCAAGCGCGCGTCGGGTCGATCGTCGCGAGCTGGGACAGCCTGCCGGCGAACCAGAGATGGCCGAAGGGAGCTCGCCGGGCGAGCGGCCCGGACGCTGGGCCGAAACCGGTGTACGCGCGGGGGACCCACGTCCGCCCTCCGTCGTATGACTGGAAGACGGCCTTGGCGGAGGCGGCCCCGCCCGCTCGCGGCGCTCCCCCGCAGATCATCCAGAGGACGTTCGCCTTCGGTGCGGCGATGTCGACGGTGTCCCACGCCGAGCACGGGTCCGGCAACGACGTCCACCGGGCTCCGTCGTCGACGGTGTGCGCGAGGCCACCGCCGCTCGGCCCGTAGGACACCACATATGCCTCGTCGCGGTCCATCCGAGCGAGGACGTCCCCACCGTCGAACGACTGGGTGAGGGGTGACGCCGTCGCAGCCTGGTTCCAGTGGATGCCTCCATCGGTCGATATGGCCACGTGCACCGAGCAGAGCGTGCTGGCAACGGGAGGGCCTTCGCAGACGGCATACGTAGCCCAGACGTCGTCACCGATCGGCACCACTCGTTGCAGGCGACCGCCGAGCGCCTGGCCCTCGGCCCAGTGCGCTCCACCGTCGTGCGTGACGGCAACGCCGGCCGGGCCGAAGGCGTACCCGCTCCGGATCGAGACGAACTGCACTTGGGAGTACCCGTTCGCGAAGGGGAAGGGACCAACGAGGTGCCAGGTGCGCCCGGCGTCCTCGCTCCGGGCGAGTTCCTCGCTGTTGCCTCCTGCCGTGGCGTGGCGCTCGATCGCATAGCCCACCTGCAGGGTCGGGAAGACGGGGTCGGAGTAGAGGTCGTCTGCCGGGACGAGGGCGCCGGGCCTCGGGAGGCCGGACCCACCGAGGGTTCCCGGTGACTTCGAGCCGGCTTGCAGGCGTGGCGCCGGCTGATGGCCGCGTACGACGTAGGTCGCCGTGGCAGCGATGCCGAACACGACGACGAGAGCCAGCGCGAACAGGAGATGCCGGCGACGGTCACGGTGCGTCGCCGCGTCACCGGTGGCCACAAGTCAGCCGGGCGGCGGCGCCGTCACGGCAGCTCGCCCGTGTCGAGCAGCGCCTGGAAGCCCGCCTCGTCGAGGATCGGGACGCCGAGCTGCTCCGCTTTCGTCAGCTTCGCGGCGCCGGGGGAGGATCCCGCCACGAGCGCCGTCGTCTTGGCCGATACCGACCCGGGGGACTTCCCTCCCCGCGCCGTGATCGCCTCCTCGGCGCCTTCGCGGGAGAAGTTCTCGAGCGTTCCGGTCACGACCACGGACTTGCCGGCAAGGACCTGGGGCAAGTCGGACACGAGCCGGACGCCGAAGGAGACTCCGCCTTGGCGAAGGCGTTCCACGAAGGCCCGGTTGCGCTCCGTCGCGAAGAAACGCACCATGCTCGCCGCGATGATCCCCCCGACACCCTCGGTCGCCGCCAGCTCGGTCTCCGACGCCTCCATGATGGAGTCGAGGTCGCCGAGCCCTGATGCGAGGGCATGTGCAACCGTCCCGCCCACGTGGCGGATCCCGAGAGCTACGAGCAGGTTCGGGAGCGGGCGGTCGCGTGAGCCGTCGATGGCGGCCACGAGGTTCCGGGCCGAGAGCTCGGCGAAGCCCTCGAGCCCGGTCAGCTCCTCGACAGCGAGGCGGTACAGGTCGGCCGCGTCCGTGATGAGCCCGGCCTCGATGAGCTGATGGATGCGCTGCTCGCCGAGACCCTCGATGTCCATCGCCCCGCGCGAGGCGAAGTGGGCGATCCGCTGCAGCTGCTGCCCGGGGCAGTCGAGATTGACGCAGTAGGTGTCCGCCTCGCCCTCCAAGCGGACGAGCGGCACACCGCACACCGGGCAGTCGGCGGGGAACCTCCAAGAGGTGCTGTCGGCCGGTCGCTCGGAGAGCACCGGACCGACGACTTCGGGGATGACGTCGCCCGCCTTGCGCACGACGACGGTGTCACCGGGGCGCACGTCCTTCGCCGCCACCTGGTCCTCGTTGTGCAGGCTGGCGAGGGACACCGTCGAGCCGCCGACGCGCACGGGCTCCATGACGGCGAAGGGTGTGGCCCGGCCCGTGCGGCCGATCGAGACCATGATCTGGCGCAGCAACGTCGTCCGCTCCTCGGGAGGGAACTTGTAGGCCATCATCCATCGCGGCGCATGAGAGGTGGCGCCGAGCCGGCGGTGGAGCGCCCGGTCGTCGATCTTCACGACGGCACCGTCGATCTCGTAGCCGAGCGAGTGGCGCCGCGCCTCCAGGTCCTTGCAGTACTCGTACACGGCGTCGAGGCCGGTCACGAGTCGCGTCTCCGGGTTCACGACGAAGCCGGCTCGTCGCAGCAGCTCGAGCGAGTCCGACTGCCGGGCCAGCTCGGCGCTCGTCTCGGCCTGGTAGGCGAACATGGCGAGCGCGCGGCTCGCCGTGATCTTCGCGTCGCGCTGGCGGAGCGAGCCGGCGGCGGCGTTCCTCGGATTGGCGAAGATCTTGTCGCCGGCAGCCTCCTGGCGCTGGTTGAGCTCCTGGAAGGCGGCGATCGGTAGGTAGACCTCGCCACGCACCTCGAGGTCCGGCGGCACCTCGTCGGGATCGAGCGCCAGCTCGAGCGGCACGCTCTCGATCGTTCGCACGTTCTCCGTCACGTCCTCCCCGACACGCCCGTCTCCCCGTGTGGCTGCCCGCGCGTAGCGGCCGTGGTCGTAGGTGATGGAGATGGAGAGGCCGTCGATCTTCGGCTCGCACACGAGCCGGAGCGCCTCGGCCTCCGCGTCGTCGAGGCCGAGGAGCCTCTTCGTCCGCACTCCCCAGGCCAGCAGCTCCTCGAAGCTCACGACCTTGTCGAGGCTCATCATCGGCACGCGATGCGGAGCCGGTGCGAACAGGCCGGACGGCGGCGCACCGACCGTCTGGGTGGGGGAGCCCGGCGTCACGAGATCGGGATGCACCGCCTCGATCGAGCGGAGCTCGTCGACGAGTGCGTCGTAGTCGGCGTCGGGGATCTCGGGAGCGTCCTGTTGGTGGTACAGGCGCGAGTGGTACTCGATCAGCTCGCGCAGCTCCTTCGCCCGCTCGGACGGAGCCAGGCTCGGGTCCGGGCCGACCGGGGTGTCGGGATCACGCTCGCCGCCCATCGTCCTCTCCGTCGGCTCGACCGCCATCTCCGCCTGCCGCCGGCGCTCAGGCCGCGACGGGCGCCAGCGTCGGCGCCGCTGCCACCGCCGTACCCGAGCCGAGTACGACGGAAGCGGTCTCGGCGTCGTAGAGCGCGACGGTCTGGCCGGGCGCCACACGACGGCGCGGCGCCGTCAGGCGGACTCCGGACTCCGTGACCTCTGCCGGCGTGGTCGAGCCGTGCGCGCTCGCCTGCACGACGACCGGGGTCCCGACCGCGACCGGCTCGGCCGTCCACGTCCGGCGTGCGAGGCGAACGTCGGAGGTCTGCAGCGCCGACTCGTCGCCGAGGACGACCCGCCGTCCGGCTACGTCGACTTCCACGGCGAAACGTCGCTCCCCTGCCGCCACCCCCAGCCCCCGGCGCTGTCCCACGGTGACGAGCTCGACGGCGGGCACCACGCCGAGGACGGCACCGGTGCGGCCGTCGACCACGGTGCCCGGATGGAGCTCGAGACGAGGCTCGAGGAACCGGCGCCTCGCGAGGGGGCTCGAGCCACCGGCGATGAAACACACCTCCTGGCTGTCGGGCTTCACGGCTGTCACGAGGCCACGCCTCGCCGCCAGCGCGCGGACCTCGTCCTTGCTCAGGTCGCCGACCGGCAACCAGATCCGTTCGAGGGCCTCCTGTCCGAGACAGGACAGCACGTAGGACTGATCCTTTCGCGGGTCGTTGCCCCGCAGGAGCCTCGCGATGCCGGCCGTCCCGTCGGGGAGGGGCTCACGCACGACCCGGGCGTGATGGCCGGTGACGACGAGGTCGAAGCCGAGCCGGATCGCCCGCTTCAGGAAGAGGTCGAACTTGAGGTGGCGATTGCACTCGATGCACGGGTTCGGGGTAGAGCCGGCAGCGTGCGCCTCGACGTAGGGAGTCACGACGTGGTGGTCGAACTCCTCGGTGAAGTTGAAGACGTGGTGGTCGATGCCGAGGCGGTTGGCGACCCGTCGGGCGTCCTCGACGTCGGAGACCGAGCAGCAGCCGGAGTCGGAGTCGCCGCCCCACAGCTTCATGGTGGCGCCCACGACCTCGTGACCGGCATCGCAGGCGAGCATGGCGGCGACAGAGGAGTCCACCCCTCCGGAGAGTGCGACCAGCACGCGAGCCATGCCGACAGTCTCGCAGAACACGCCGTCGGCTCAGGTCGGCTCAGGTCGGCTCAGGTCGGCTCGAGTCGCCTCAGGCCGGCTCAGCGACCGTCATGCTGCCCGCAACCGCCCGACGGCCTCGGCCACCGCCTGCACGGCGCCGTCGATCTCGTGCTCTGCCGTCGTCGGAGCCAGCGAGAAACGAACGTGCGTCCGCGCCACCGCTCCGCTCAGGCCCATGGCGAGGAGGACCGGGCTCGGCTCGAGCGCTCCCGACGCGCAGGCGGAGCCCGCCGAGGCGGCCACGCCGAGCTGGTCGAGCACGAGCAGCATCTCCTCGGAGCCGATGCCCGGAAGACCCACGTTCACGACCGAAGGCAGGCGCGGCGCGCCATCGCCGGCGAGATCGGCGTCGGGCACGATCGAACGGATGCCGGCCAACAGCCGTCCCGCGAGGCGCGAGACACGCACGCAGGCCTCCTCCCGCTCGGCCGCTGCGAGCCGGGCCGCCGTGGCCAGACCGACGATGGCGGGGACGTTGGGGGTGCCGGCACGGAGCTCGCGCTCCTGCGGGCCGCCGCGCAGGATGGGTGAGAGTCGCCGGCGTGCGTCACCGCGGACGATGAGGACCCCGGCGCCCTTCGGCCCGCCGATCTTGTGGCCCGTGGCTGACACGAGGTCGACCGGCGCACAGCGCGAGACGTCCACCCAACGCAGCGCCTGCACGGCATCGGAGTGGACGAGCGCCGTCGGGGCGGCGTCCGCGACGAGCTCGGCGATCTCGGCGAGCGGCTGCATCACGCCGGTCTCGTTGTTCGCCAGCATGATCGAGACGAGCACGACGCCGGACTGCTCGACCCGGAGGACGGCCTCGAGCGCGCCGACGTCGAGGACGCCCGAGGTGTGGACCGGCACCTCCACCCCGCCGAGGAAGCGGACCGGCTCGAGAACGGCCGGGTGCTCGGTCGCCGAGCAGCAGACGATCGCTCGCTCTGCGCCGGCCGCGACGGCGTGCAGCGCCGCGCCCGTGACGGCGAGGTTGTCCGACTCGGTGCCGCCACTCGTGAAGACGACCTCGGAGGGCTCGCAGCCGAACACCGCCGCGACCTCGTCCCGGGCGTCGTCGAGGGCCCGCTTGGCGCCCCGGGCGAGCGCGTGCACGCCCGACGGATTGGCGAACTTTTCGGCCAGATAGGGCTCCATCGCCTCCCGGACCTCAGGTCGCACGGGCGTCGAGGCGGAATGGTCGAGGTAGATCACGGGCACATCCGCTACGACCCGGACGTCGCAGCGGCCGTCGTGCTCGGCGGACCGGTCGTCGGCGAGACGCCCGGCGGGAACGTGCAGGACTGCGTCGCCGGCTCGTCGAGGAAGGTCGACTCGTCTGGCGGTGTCATCGAGGAGTCACCCGGCACCGTGCCTGCGGCCTCCACGGACGCGAGGGACAGGCCTTGGGACCGCCACCCGAGCTCGACCTTGAAGAACGTCGTCGTGACGTTCTCGACGATGGTGGACCACGGCGTCACTCCGACGTACGGATCGAGGTGACCGGCCTTCGTGAGCGTCTCGAAGAAGTGGACAGGGCCGGCGTCGATGTAGGAGTACAAGTCGGCTGCGAAACGCCCGAGGTTGCAGGAGTCAGCGATGCTCTGCACCTGCAGGACGGCAGGCGAGGTCGGCCCGGAGGAGTAGGTGTTCGATCCGTTGTTGCCGGGGCCGTCGAAGATCGCCTGCCCCGACAGCACCGCGACGGCCTTCGGGGCCGGCGACATCGACCTCCAGAACGGCTCGTACGCAGACCCGAACGCGAGGGCCGCGACGACGTTGGCGCCGTCGCTCTGGCCGGCCAAGGCCACCTCCTTCATGTCGGCGACGCCTGCGAGCGGAGAGCCGGAGCCGCGGGCTGCTTCCATGGCGAACGCGCCCAGCACGTAAGCGATGTCTCCTGGCTCGTTCGTCTCGTCGTAGTCTTCGCCGTTGCCCCCGGCGCCCTCCGGACCGCCGTAGAGGGTGACGGTCTCGGCGTTCTCGTCCGGGAAGACCGGTGCGACGACGACGAATCCCGCATGAACCCAGCTGTCCAGCAACGGCCAGTAGGTCTCCGGCATGGTGTTGAAGCCGTGCGCGAACACGATGACCGGGAACGGCCCGAATGCGCTCGCCGGCGCCGCGTTGGCTGTCTCGGCATCCGGCGACCCCTTCACCGTCGGGTAGAAGACCTCGGTGGTGAGCACTCGCCCCGTCTGAAGCGCTCCGGTGCCCGGGTTCGGGGTGTCCCGGCTCGGGTCGGTGAAGTGGAAGGTCGTGAGGCCGACGTTGTAGCTCGCCGGCGGACGCGGGACCTTCGGGTTCGTCGTCGTCGTCGTGGTGGTCGGGCCGTCGGTCGAGGTGCTCGTTGATCCGCCGGCTCTCTTGCCGACGTGGGTGATCGTTGCGCA
>JAJYGW010000382.1 GCA_021790615.1 Actinomycetes bacterium
GGGATGGTCGGTGATCACGACTCGGCTGCCTCGGGGCGCAGGGCCACGACGCTGCACCCCGCTCCCTCCCATCAGGCCGGGGAGCGAGCAGGACCCCGGAGGGCCCGGCCGGGCGACGGCGCGCCCGTGACCGTTCCCGGCGCAGGGCGAACGGGGCGGGTCCACCACCTGGCGCTCGAGCGCCACGTACGCCCAGCCCGCTCTTCTCGAGCGACCCGTTCCGCCTCGACCGCCGCCTCGACGACAGGGTCCGCGACCGCAGGGCGGGGCCACAGCTCGAGCGCCGCCCCGGCGATCAACGCGGCGATGGCGGGGTCGGCGGCGGGACGTGGCCGGAGCCCCGAGCCGGGCGCGCCAGCGCGGGGGACGCTTGCCACGGCGCTGCTCACAGAGGCGCTGCTCACAGAGGCACGTTGCCGTGCTTGCGATGCGGCAGCTCCGAGCGCTTCGAGCCGAGCATGGCAAGGCTCCGAGCGAGGACGCTGCGGGTGTCGGCAGGGGAGATCACGTCGTCGACGTACCCCCGCTCCGCAGCGACGTACGGGTTCGCATAGCGCTCCGTGTACTCCTCCACGAGCTCTGCGCGCCTTGCCAAAGGATCCGGGGCTGCGGCGAGCTCGCGGCGGTAGAGGACCTCGACCGCCCCCTGCGGACCCATCACCGCGAGCTCCGCGGAGGGCCATGCGAATGCCAGGTCGGCGCCGATCGACTTGGAGTTCATGACCACGTAGGCGCCGCCGTACGCCTTTCGCGTGATGACCTGGATGCGCGGCACCGTCGCCTCGCAGAACGCGTAGAGGAGCTTCGCCCCGTGGCGGATGATCCCGCCGTACTCCTGGTCCGTCCCGGGCATGAACCCCGGCACGTCCACGAGCGTGACCAGCGGGATGTTGAAGGCGTCGCACATGCGGACGAAGCGGGCGGCCTTCTCGGACGAGTCGATGTCGAGGACGCCGGCGAGCACCGCGGGCTGGTTGCCGACCACGCCGACCACCCGGCCGCCGATGCGGGCGAAGCCGCAAGTGATCGACATCGCCCAGTGCGCGTGGACCTCGAGGTACTCGCCGTCGTCGACGACCGCCGTGATGACCTTCTTCATGTCGTAGGGCTGGTTCGGCGATGCGGGCAGGAGGTCGGCGAGCTCTGGCGTCACGCGCTCGGGATCGTCCCCCGAGGTGGTCCCGGGCGGCTCCTCGAGGTTGTTGGACGGGAGGAACGAGAGCAGGTAGCGCACGTCGTCGAGGCACGACTTCTCGTCTGCGGCCACGAAGGTCGCGACTCCCGACTTCGTGGCGTGGCTCATCGCCCCGCCGAGCTCCTCGAGCGTCACGTCCTCACCGGTCACGGTCTTCACGACGTCGGGCCCGGTGATGAACATGTGCGAGGTGCCCTGCACCATGAAGACGAAGTCGGTGATCGCCGGCGAGTACACCGCGCCTCCTGCGCACGGCCCGAGGATGACGCTGATCTGGGGGATGACCCCGGACGACGCGACGTTGCGGTAGAAGATGCCCCCGTAGGAGTGGAGCGAGACGACACCTTCTTGGATCCTCGCCCCGGCACCGTCGTTCAGCCCGATCATCGGCACGCCGGTCGATGCCGCGAGGTCCATCAGCGCGTGGACCTTCTCGGCGAAGACCTCCCCGAGCGCCCCGCCGAAGACCGTGAAGTCCTGCGAGAAGACGCACACCCTGCGTCCGTCGATGGTGCCGAAGCCGGTCACCACGCCGTCCGTGTACGGGCGGTTGCCCCCGAGGCCCATGCCGTGCGCGCGGTGGCGGGCGAGCATGCGCAGCTCCTCGAAGGACCCCTCGTCGAGCAGGTAGTCGATCCGCTCGCGCGCGGTCATCTTGCCCTTGGCGTGCTGGCGCTCGACCGCCTGCGAGCTCCCCGCGTGGAGAGCCTGCTCCTTTCGCGCCGCGAGGTCCTCGAGGCGCTCGGCCATGGTGTGCTCCATCGGGCTCGAGGCTACTGCGGCGGTGTGCTCTTCCCGTTCGCAGAGCCCTCCTGGACGAGCTCCACCAGGGTGCCGAAGGAGGACTTCGGATGGACGAAGGCGATCATGGTCCCCCGCGATCCGCGACGCGGCGCCTCGTCGACCACTCGGTTCCCCGCGCGCCTCACCGCCTCGAGGGCCTCGGCGCAGTCCTGAACTCTGTAGGCGACGTGGTGGAGCCCTTCACCGCGGGTCGCCAGGAACCTGGCGACCGCCGAGTCCTCGCGCGTCGGCGACACGAGCTGCACGTAGGACTCGGCCACTGCGACGAGCGTCTCCTCCACGCCGTCGTGCTCGACGAGCTCGCGATGCGCGATCCGTGCCCCCAAGGTCTGCACGTACCAATCGATCGCCGCGTCCATGTCGCGCACCGCGATGGCGACGTGGTCGATCTCGGTCAGCAGGGGCTCCGTCACGGGCGCCGCCTCACGCGTCGTGCCGACGGAACAGGGTGATCCGGTCCTCGCCCACCCGTTCACGCAGCTCGCGGTCCTCGATCCCGAGCCCCTCGTCGGGGGCGAGGCACAGCACGCCGATCTTCCCCTCGTGCAGGTTGTGCTGGACCTGGTAGGCCGCCTCTCCCACGTCGTCGAGCGCGAAGACCGCGGACAGGGGTGGGACGACCTTGCCCTCGCAGACCTGCCGGTTCGCGTCCCAGGCCTCCCGGTAGTTGGCGAAATGCGACCCCTTGATCGTCTTGAGCTTCATCCAGAGGTGGCGGTTGTCGTACTCGACCATGTGGCCGGACGTCGCCGCGCAGGTGACGATCGTGCCCGCACGCTTGCAGACGAACACGGACGCTCCCATGGTCTCGCGGCCCGGGTGCTCGAAGACGATGTCGGGATCCTCGCCCACGAGGGCCCTGATGTCCCTGCCGAGCCTTCGCCACTCGGACTCGTCCTGGGTGTGCTGGTCCTTCCAGAACCGGTAGCCGGCGGCCGTGCGATCGATCACCGCGTCGACCCCGAGGTCTCGCAGGAGGTCCGCCTTCTCGGACGAGGACACGACGCCGATCGGGATGCCGCCGGCGTTGAGCACGTACTGGACCGCGTAGCTCCCGAGCCCGCCGGTCGCGCCCCAGATGAGGACCTTGTCGCCCTGGGTCACCGGGGCGCCGTTGCGCGACACGAGCATGCGGTAGGCGGTGGAGTTGCACAGCGCGTTCACCGCCGCCTCCTCCCAGGAGAGGTGGGCGGGCTTCGGCATGAGCTGGTTGGCCTTCACCACCGT
>JAJYGW010000423.1 GCA_021790615.1 Actinomycetes bacterium
AGACCAGCTACCCGTCGTCGCCATGGTGAGCCGTTACCTCACCATCAAGCTGATAGGCCGCGAGCCCCTCCCGAAGCAGAATCCTTTCCTCATCAGATCATGCGGTCCGATGGGGGCATCCGGTATTAGCACCGGTTTCCCGGTGTTATCCCAGTCTTCGGGGCAGGTTGCTCACGTGCTACTCACCCGTTCGCCACTCGGTCTTCTCCGGTGTTGCCACCGAATGGACCTCGTTCGACTTGCATGTATTAAGCACGCCGCCAGCGTTCGTCCTGAGCCAGGATCAAACTCTCCATCGAGACTCTTCGCATCCGGTCCCAAAGGACCTCCGCGAAAGAATCAGAGAGCCGGCCGGGACCGACTCGACGTCACCGGCCGACGGCAGATCGATGGGCGCGCTCCGAAGTGCGTCCCGCGCGACCTGCCACTGCTGCATATTTGACGTACGACCCCGGGACGTTCGCCCGGAGCCGCCCGCACTGGCTTTTGGCTCTCGCTCTTCCGTTTTCAAGGAACGACCGGGCACTCGCCCCCGGGGGGCGTCCATGCCGAGTCCGAGGCGGCCACGATGCACGCGCATCGCGGTTCGCTTCGTGCCGCCGAACGGCTCCGACAAGGGCCGTTTCGGCGGGAAGATCACTCTACCAGCGCGACTGCGAGGCGTCAACCGGCCCGCGCGCGCCAGCCGGGCCCGGGGCGGAGCGGCCCGGGCCAGCATCCACCATCGTCCAACATGGCGGGCGGGGGCCGCCTCTCGCCCGGGACGGGAACGGCTCGGCGCGTCAGCCGCTCACGAGCTGCTCTCGCAGGATGTCTGCGTGCCCGCAGTGCTGGGCGAGCTCGCGCAGCACATGGAGGAACACCCAGCGGAGCGGGAGCGGTCCGCGCCGGTTCCCGTAGACCAGATCGTCCAGCCCGAGCGGTGAGGCGGTGCGCCGGGAGAGCTGGCACGCCTCGAGGTGGGCCCGCTGGACGGTGGCGATGGTGTCGTCGTCCCGAAGGACGAACGACTCGTCTGGGGTCGCCGGTATGCCGATCTCTGCGCGCGATCGGCACGTGATGGCCTCGTCGAACCAGACCCTCTCGACGAAGGTCGCATGCTTCACGAGGCCGAGCAGGGTCGTGCGAGAGGGCACGAGCGATCGGCGCACCTGCTCTTCGGTCATCCCCTCCACGCACCGACTGAGAAGTCGGCGGTGCTCATCGAGGAACACCTCGAACTGGACACGCTCTGGCTCGTGGACGACGTCCTCGGCAGAGATCTCGGGGAGGGAGTGCATGTGCCAAGCATTCCAGGCCGCCGCCGCCGACGCGCGCGGCCAGGCTTGCGGCCTACTGCTTCCAGCGGAAGTGGACGAAGATCCGTCCGAAGTTCTTCGAGTCCTTCTCCACCCGGTGGTAGCGAGCTCGAACGTCCTTGCGGTCGAGGTACCGCAGGACCCGCTTCTTCAGCTGCCCGGAGCCCTTCCCCGGGATGATCTCGACGAGGGTCGCCCTCTTGGCCTCGGCCTCGTCCATGACCCGCTCGAGGGCGCGGTCGATCTCGTCCCCCTTGTTGTAGACGTCGTGGAGATCGAGGACGAGCTTGGCGGCCATGGCGGAGTGGAACCGGGTGCGGCTCAGTGCCCTCCCAGCATGCCGCTCATCCGGGACGCGAGCCACGACGGCCGGCCGAAGAGCCGCTCGCTGCGGTCGGCGAGCTGCATGGCGCGCAGGCCGGCGTTGATGCCGAGCCACCGGACCGGCTCGGGCTCCCAACGCGGCCAGCGGTGCCCGACCCAGGGAAGCGTGACCAGGTCGCTGCCCCGGTCGGTGACGAGATCCGCCAGGGTGCGACCGGCAAGGTTCGTCGTCGACACCCCGTCGCCGACGTACCCGCCCGCCCACGCGACGCCCGTCGAGCGGTCCAGACCCACCGAGGAATGCCAGTCCCTCGGCACGGCGATCGGGCCACCCCAACGATGGGTGACTGCGGCGTCTCGCAGAGCGGGGAAGAGGTCCACGAGCGTCCGGTGCAGCTCCTCGTGGACCCTCGCGTCGACGTCGAAGGCCGAGCGCACCGTCGAGCCGAAGTGGTAGGGCGCGCCGCGGCCGCCGAACGCGATGCGCCCCTCCGCCGTCCGCTGCCCGTAGATGACCAGGTGCCGGTGGTCGGAGAACGTCTCCCGGACCGCGAGGCCTGCCTCCTTCCAGAACGTGTCGCCGAGGGGCTCGGTCGCGATCATGAGCGAATAAACGGGTGCGAGCGTCCGACGCTCGCCCGGAAGCATCGGGGTCCATCCCTCGACCGCGCGCACCACCACGTCGGCGCGCACCGTCCCCCGCGTCGTCACGGCCTCGGGCCGGTGTCCCCCGCGCGCGGGCCGGATCTCGACCACCGGGGTCATCTCGTAGACACGCACGCCGCGGCGCTCGACCGAGTCTGCAAGCCCGCGAACGAGCCGGGCGGGGTGGATCGCCGCGCAGTGCGGCGTGAAGGTCGCCCCGAGCACCCCCGTGGCTCCGATGTGCTCGAGAGCGGCCTCGGCGTCGAGCCATGCCAGGTCGCGCTCCGTCACCCCCCCGCCGCGGGCCTCGGCGACCTGGTCCTTCGCACGCTTCAGCTGCGCAGGGCCACGGGCCGCCACGACCGTGCCGCCCTTGGCGAAGTGGCAGTCGATCCCGTCTTCCGCGGCGGCACGCCCGACCTCGTCGACGGCCTCCTGCATGGCGGCGTCCATCCTGCGGGCCGCGTCGGCGCCGTGCTCGACCTCGAGCTTCGCACGGGAAGCGGCGAAGAGCGCCGAGCACCAGCCGCCGTTGCGCCCCGACGCCCCGTAGCCGGCGACCTCCGCCTCGAGCACGACGACGCGAAGGCCCGGGTCGGCGATCGCGAGCGAGCGCGCCGTCCACAGTCCCGTGTAGCCGCCGCCGACGACGACGACGTCGACGTCCGTGTCCCCTGGGAGACCCGGACGCGCCCCGACGGGACCCGGCAGCGTGTCCCACCAAAGCGACACCCCCCGAGGCTCCGATCGGTCGTCGAGGCGGTCCGGCCGCCGATCCGCCGCGTCGACTCTCAGCACCACAGCCGTCCCCGTCGCGCCACGCACAGCCCCTGCGGATCGCGTGACGTTCAGATCCGCCGCTGCGCTTCGGTGAGCACGTCGCGCAAGATCTGGGTCATGAGGTCGATCTCCTCGTGACCGCAGATGAGCGGGGGGGAGAGCTGGATGACCGGG
>JAJYGW010000357.1 GCA_021790615.1 Actinomycetes bacterium
CCCTGGCTCCACGTACCTCGCACTGCTTGGACCGACGGACCTCGAGCACCACTGGCGTCCGGTCCTCCAGCCGGGCGAGTCTTTCGAGACCGTCCCGGTCAGCGTGGTCGTCAGCCCGGACGGCTTCGAGGGGGCGCTGGAGCGCGTCACCGCCTACCGGAGGGCGGCTCGCCGCCCGCACGGGGACCACCGCAAGCTCCCGGTGATCTTCAACGACTACATGAACACCTTGATGGGCGATCCGACCACGGGGAAGCTCATACCCCTGATCAGCGCGGCTGCCAGCGCCGGTGCGGAGGTGTTCTGCATCGACGCCGGCTGGTACTCCGAGCTCGGCGAGGCCTGGTGGGACAGCGTCGGCGCCTGGCGCCCCTCGACGAGCCGCTTTCCCGCCGGGATCGGCGAGGTGCTGGACCACATCCGCAGCCTCAACATGGTGCCCGGGTTGTGGATCGAACCCGAGGTCGTCGGCGTCCGCAGTGCCGTAGCTCGGTCGCTGCCCGACGAGGCTTTCTTCCTCCGCGACGGCGAGCGGGTAATTGACCAGGGCCGCCACCACCTCGATCTCCGCCACCCGGCGGCGCGCCGCCATCTCGACGCAGTGATCGACTTCCTCGTCGGCGAGCTCGGCATCGGATACTTGAAGATGGACTACAACGTGGACTTCGGTCCGGGCACCGAGGCCGGGGGCGTTGCGGCTGGCGTCGGCCTCCTCGGTCACAACCGGGCGCTGTTGGCCTGGCTCGATGCGGTGCTCGACCGCCACGATGGGCTCACGATCGAGAACTGTGCGTCGGGTGGCCTGCGGGCCGACTTCGCGCAGCTTTCGCGTCTGCAGCTGCAATCCACGAGCGATCAGCAGGACTATCTCCGCTATCCAGCGATCTCGGCCGCGGCACCGAGCGCGATGACCCCAGAACAGGCGGCCACGTGGGCCTATCCACAGCCGGAATGGAGCGACGAGCAGATCGCCTTCGTGCTCTGCGGCGCGATGCTCGGCCGATTCCATCTCTCGGGGCACCTCGATCGCATGAGCGCACATCAGCGCGAACTCGTTGCTGACGCGCTCTCGATCTACAAACAAATCCGCCAGCACATCGCTGCGGGGACGCCGTTCTGGCCACTTGGCATGCCCCGCTGGAACGACTCGTGGCTCGCACTCGGGTTGCGCAGCCCAGTTGCGACCCACCTGCTCGCCTGGCATCGCGGGCTGCTCAGCACCGCGGCCGATCACCAGGGCGATGGGGATCCAGGAACCGTAACGGTCCCGCTCGCGCACCTCCACCAGCGCGCCGTGTCCTGTCGCGTCCTCTACCCAGCCTCAAGCGACGCCAAGGTGATCTTCGACCCATCCGCGAGCGAGGTGACGATCGGGCTCGAGAGCTCGCCGTCGGCTTGCCTCATCGAGCTCCAGTCCCGCTGACACGGCGCTCGAGCCGTCACCTCGCCGCGCCGAGCCCGGCGAGGCGTTCGAAGTAGTCCGGGAAGGTCTTCGCGACACAACCCGGGTTCTCGATCTCCATGCCCGATCCCGCGAGGCCGAGCAGCGCCAGACTCATCGCCAGGCGGTGGTCCTCATAGGGGCAAAGACGGGTACGCCGCGGGGTGCCGGGGACGACGCGCATCCCGTCCTCGAGCTCCTCGGCCTCGATGCCCGCCCGACGCAGCTCGGCAACGGGCCGCCCGATGCGGTCGGACTCTTTGTGACGGATGAAGCCGATCCCACGCAACGTGGTTGGCGAGTCGGCGAAGGCGGCGACGACGGCGAGGGTGGGGGCGGTGTCCGAGCAGTCCGAGAGGTTCGCGTCGATTCCGTGCAGCACGCCGGTGCCGCGGACCGCGATCCGGTCCGACTCGCGCACCACCTCGGCCCCCATCTTCTCGAGCAAGTCAACGAAGGCGACGTCCCCTTGCAGGGAGGTACTGCCGAGACCCTCGACCACCACGCGGCTCTCGGTGATGGCGGCGGCGGCGAAGAAGTATGAGGCCGCCGAGGCGTCCGGCTCGACGCGATAGCGAGCCGGTCGATACCCCCCCGGTGCCACCTTGAGCACCTCGAGCACGCCGCCAGCTCCCGGGCGACGCACCAGCGCCCCGGCGCCGAAGGCCGCCATGACCGCCGCGGTCATCGCCACATAGGAGGCCGATACGAGCGGGGAGGTGAGCGCGATCTCAATGCCTTCAGGCATCGCCGGGCCGGCGAGCAAGAGGGCCGAGAGGAACTGGCTCGACAGGTCACCGGGCACCGACACCGCGCCGCCGCGCAGCGGCCCGGTCACCACGACGGGCAGATGGCCCGGCTCGCCCTCGGCCTCGATCAGGACCCCCAGGTCGGCGAGCGCTTCGAGGAGGGGGCCGAAGGGGCGCCGGCGCAACTGGGCATCGCCGTCCACGCGCACCGGTCCCTCCCCGAGGGCGGCGAGCGGCAAGATGAAGCGGCCCGTCGTCCCCGACTGGTTGGCGAACAGGCTCGCTCGGTTGGCTGCGATCGAGCCGCTCGAGGACACCGTCATCCTCGCCGTGGCCTCCTCCAGCTCCACGTCGATCCCGAGCGCGCGAAGGCAGCCCACCATCGCCACGGTGTCATCCGCGAACAGTGCCCCTTCGAGCGTGCTCTCGCCCGCCGCCAAGCCGGCACACACGAGCGCCCGGTTGGTGATGCTCTTCGAGCCCGGCAGTGCAATCGTGGTGTCGAAGGGCGCGGCGAGCGGCTCGACGGCGACCACTTCGCCCGCCGGTGCCGCCACTAGCGGGCCGTCTTGTCGAAGTCCGCCCAGGTCTCCTCGAGCCCCTGGCGCAGGCTGTAGGCCGGCTGCCAGCCAGTCGCACGCGCCTTGGAGGTGTCGACGAACACGGCGGGCATCTCGCCGGGCTTGGGCGCGATGTGCTCGCCGGTCAGCTCCACCCCGGTGACCTCACAGACGAGCGCGAACAGATCGTTCATCGAGATGGACTCCTGCGAGCCGATCGCGAGCGTGGTGGGCTCCTCAAGGCGCAGCGCCAGCTCGATCGCTGCGCAGGCGTCGGAGATGTAGAGGTAGTCACGCATCTGCTCGCCGTCGCCGTAGATCTCGATGCCGGTCTTGGCGACTGCCGCCTTCATCAACCGGGCGATCACGCTGTCTTTCAGCTGCATCCTCGTGCCGTACAGGTTGGTGAAGCGCAGTGCGACCGCGGCGAAGCCGTAGCTCGCGCCGTACGCGGAGAGCAGCATCTCC
>JAJYGW010000336.1 GCA_021790615.1 Actinomycetes bacterium
AAGAACGCCGCCTTGCGCGGGCCCGGCGCGCGGTCGAGCGTGCACGGGAGGTTCTCGGTTCCGAGCCGGGGGACGACGAGGGGCCCGTCGCGGGGGAGTGACCGGGCCCGCCCGTGCCTCGGGCCCGGGGCCCGGGGCCCGGGGCCCGCCCCAGCCTTCTCGGTGGAGCCCTCCTGGCGGCGCTGCAGGGCGGCGCCGTGACGCTAGAGAGCGGGCAGTCGCGCCCGGTCGGGCTCCGCAGGGAGCGTCGCGTTGAGGGCGTCGATGAGCTCGCGCAAGCGTCCCTGGTGGATCCGGTCGAAGCGGAACACCACCCGCTCGAGCTCGAGGTGGTCCCCCTCGCTCCGCTCGATCGGGAGTGGCTCGCTGCGCTGGAGCCCGCTCGCATCCGCGATGTCGGCGAACTGGGCACTCAGCTCGGCGAGCTGGTGGTCGTCGGGCGCACGCCGGACCCGGAGCACCAGCCGGCTCCCGACGAAGCGGCGGGAGTGGTAGTTGCGGTAGAAGCCGAGCAGCTCTGCCACGGCGTCCTCCACGCTGTCGGTGATGCGGTAGAGGGCACGGTCGCCGGCGGACACGAGCCCGTCCCCGACCAGCTCCTCGTCGACGAAGCGCTGCCACGATCGCCAGTAGGTTCCGCCGGGCACGTCCACGAGCACGATCGGCGCCGGGTCGGCCTTGCCGGTCTGGACCAGGGTGAGGAGCTCGAACGCCTCGTCCTGGGTGCCGAAGCCACCGGGGAGGACGGCATAACCCGCCGACTCTTTCATCAGCATGAGCTTGCGCGTGAAGAAGTACTTCATCTCCACCAGCTTCGGGTCCTCGGCGATGTGTGGGCTCGCTCCCTGCTCGAAGGGGAGCCGGATGTTGATCCCGAAGGAGTGCTCGCGCCCAGCCCCTTCGAGCCCCGCCGCCATGATGCCGGGTCCTGCCCCGGTCACGACCATCCAGCCCTCCGCGGCGAGGCGGGCGGCAAGGGTGCGCGCCTGGGCGTAGAGGGGATCCTCAGGTCGGGTGCGGGCCGAGCCGAACATCGTGACCTTCGGGACGTGTCGATAGGGTGCGAAGACCCGGAACGCCTCGGTCATCTCGGCCAGCGCGGCGTTGGTGATCTTCAGGTCGAGGCGGGAGGGGTGGTCGAGCGCGAGCGCGACGGCGGTGGCGAGGATCGCCCCGACCTGGTCGCGGTTCTCGGTGGGTCCGATGGCCGCGAGGAGCTCGTCGACGAGCTCGCCGAGGTGTTCGGGGAGCCCCTGGAACGTGGCCGAGCGGCGCCGGCCCCCGCCGCGGGCCTGCCCCGAAGGGGTCGGCTGCTCCGGCACCCGATCAAGCCGCCGTGGTCGCGGGAGCGTAGAGGGTGGTTCGCTGCGCGAGCGGGCGCGAAAGCGGCTCCACGATCTGGCGGAAGGTGGCCTCGTCCATGCGCTGTCCGTGGGCCGCCCCGGCGGCGCGCGAGATGTTCTCGTCCATGAGGGTGCCGCCGAGGTCGTTGCAGCCAGCCCGGAGGAGTTGGCGGACGCCGCTCGCGCCGAGCTTCACCCAGCTGGCCTGGACGTTCGGGATGCGCCCCCGGTAGGCGATGCGACCCACCGCGTGCATGAGCACGGACTCCCGGAAGGTCGGGCCCTGCCGGGCTCGACCCTGGCGGTAGAGCGGCGCGGCCATGTGGACGAACGGGAGGGGGACGAACTCGGTGAAGCCCCCGGTCTCGTCCTGCAGCGTGGCGGTGCGCAGGAGGTGCCTCGCCCAGCTCACCGGTTCCTCGATGGCACCGAACATGATGGTGACGTTGGACCGGAGCCCGACGCCGTGCGCCAGGCGGTGCACCTCGAGCCAGGTCTCGGTGTCGATCTTGTCAGGGCAGAGGATCGCCCGGACCGGGTCGTCGAGGATCTCGGCTGCGGTGCCGGGAAGGCTGCGCAGGCCGGCGTCGTAGAGGCGTCGGAGATAGGTCTCGAGCGGCTCGGAGAGCCGGCGCGCCCCCTCGGTGACCTCGAGGGCGGTGAAGCCGTGGATGTGGATCGTCCTCGAGGCGGCGCGCACGGCGCGTAGCACGTCGAGGTAGTACTCGCCGTCGAACTTCGGGTGGATGCCGCCCTGGAGGCAGACCTCGGTCGCCCCGGCTGCCTCCGCCTGGGCTACCCGCTCGGAGATCTCGTCCAAGCTGAGCAGGTACGGCTCGCCCCGGAGGTCCAACGACCGCGGGCCCTTCGAGAACGCGCAGAACCGGCACTTGAAGGTGCAGATGTTCGTGTAGTTGATGTTCCGGTTCGCCACCCAGGTCACCGTGTCGCCGACGGCTTCGCGCCGCAGCTCGTCCGCGAGCGACGCGACCTCCTCGACCTCCCGGCCGCGTGCCGCGAAGAGCGCGACCAGCTCGCCGAGCCCGGGGGTCTGACCCGCTCGGACGCCGTCGAGCACCTCGGCGACCTGGCCTCCCGGAACGGCACCGCGGGCCGGGGTGCCCGGCCTGCCGGCGGCTGCGCCGGCGAGTGGCCGGACGAGGAGCGGCGGCGGGGTCGTCCCGCCGGACACCCAGGCGTGGTCTCGTGCGAGCCACTCGGCATCCGCGTGGTGCAGGGCCGCGGTCGCGGGGCCCGGCGCGAGCCAGCGGTCGCGCTCCCGGAGGTGGCCGGGGTGGATCGCGAGGCGCGGCGCGAGGGTGAACCCTGCCGCCGCCGTGGCCGCCTCGAGGAGGGCGAGCTCGGGCCAGGGGCGCTCCGGGTTGACGTGGTCGGCCGTGACGGGCGACACGCCACCCCAGTCGTCGATCCCTGCGTCGAGCAGCGCTGCGAGGTCGCTCGCCAGGTTGGGCGGGGCCTGGACGTGCACCTCGTCCGGTAGCACCAGGCGGGCGAGGGCCACCGCCCGCACGTGTGCCTCCTCGGGAGCGGGGGGCCAGTCGCGCATGGCAGTGCCCGGCTTGGGCAGGAAGTTCTGGACGATGATCTCCTGGACGTGGCCGAAGCGGCGTGCGACCGCGGCGATCGCGTGGAGCGCCTCGAGACGGTCGGCCTCGCTCTCGCCGATCCCGACGAGAATGCCCGTGGTGAAGGGGATGCGCAGGGCACCTGCGGCCTCGAGGGTCGCAAGCCTGCGCTCGGGGGTCTTGTCGGGGCTGCGCCGGTGGCAGTCGAGATCCCGTCGGAGGGTCTCGAGCATCATGCCCTGGCTCACGCTCACCTCGCGGAGCCGTGCGAGCGCTGGGGCGGTGAGC
>JAJYGW010000180.1 GCA_021790615.1 Actinomycetes bacterium
CTTCCATCCACGACGCGCGACCTGCATTGGGGGTCAGCTCCGCCTTGACCCCCTCGACTACTCCGCGCAGGTGCACGCGGTAGTCATCTCGGATGGTCGGGTCTCTTGGGTCGAACGCCCGGACCCGGCACCGGGAGCTGGGGAGCTCCTCGTAAGTGTGCGGGCTGCCGGAGTGAACGGTGCCGACTTGCTCCAGCGAGCCGGGCTGTACCCGCCTCCTCCGGGTACCCCCGCCGACATGCCGGGCTTGGAGTTCGCGGGCGTCGTGGAAGCAACCGGCTCGGGCGTGGACCGCTTTGCGGCAGGTGACAGGGTTATGGGCCTGGTGCCGGGGTGCGGACAAGCGGAGCGAGTCGTGGTCCACCAGCGAGTGGCGATGCCAGTTCCAGAGGGGATGTCGTGGCCAGAGGCCGGAGGTTTTCCCGAGACCTTCATCACCGCGCATGACGCGCTCTTCACACAGTGCGCCCTCGGTGCAGGTGAGCGTGTGCTCGTGAACGGGGCTGCAGGCGGGGTGGGCACCGCGGCGGTCCAGCTGGCGGTGGCGGCTGGAGCCGAAGTGGTGGCCAGCTCGCGGTCACCATCCCGTCACGAGGCGCTCGCGTCACTCGGGGCTCACGCCGTGGTTCCGGAAGCATCCCATGACATGGGCCCGTTCGACGTGGTGCTCGAGCTCGTCGGGGGCCCGAATCTCGCAGGCGACCTCGACTCGCTGAGAGACGGAGGGAGGATCGTCGTGATCGGTCTGGGGGCCGGGGCCAGAGCGGAAGTCAACCTGGGCGCGCTCATGGCGCGCCGCGCTCGCATTCACGGCTCGACATTGCGCAGCCGCTCCTTGGAGGACAAGGCGATCGCCACACGCCTCGTCGAGCACCACGTGCTTCCGCTCGTCGCGAGAGGAAGAGCGCGCGTGCTCGTCGAGGACACCTTCTCATTCTCCGATCCGGACTCCGCCTACGAACGCCTTTCGGCGGGCGACAAGCTTGGAAAGATCGTCCTCGTCTCCACGCCTGTCCATCACGCCGACCGCATTTCGGGAGATAGCGAAGAGCGATAGCGCGACCGTTGCCGCGCTCCCGCTCACTTGGAGCCGAGAACGGTCGGTTCACCTCGCCCCCAGAACGCATCGCCATGAACGATGCGGTGATATGCGAACCGCTCAGGACCGCTGTGGGTCGAGCCGGAGGGATGTTCAAGGACGTGAGCCAAACCGCGCTCGCCTCCACGGTGATCCGTGCTCTCATGGAGCGAACAGGCGTCGGACCTGACCTGATCGACGACGTGGTGCTCGGCCAGTGCTACCCGAACGGAGAGGCACCGGCCATAGGGAGGGTCGCGGCTCTCGATGCAGGCCTCCCCGTGACTGTGCCCGGCACGCAGGTGGATCGTCGCTGTGGATCAGGACTTCAGGCCGTCCTGTATGCCTCCATGCAGGTGCAAACCGGGATGAGCGACATCGTGATCGCAGGTGGCGTGGAGAGCATGAGCCAGGTCGAGCACTACTCGCTCACCGCTCGCTACGGTACCAAGGGGGGAGACATCGTCCTTCACGACCGACTCGTCAGGGCGAGGACCCGAGCAGGCGGGGTGAACTACCCGGTGCCAGGAGGGATGCTCGAGACCGCCGAGAACCTGCGCCGAGAGTACGAGATCCCCAGGGAAGAGCAGGACCAGCTGGCCCTGTCGTCGCATCAGCGTGCCGTCGCGGCTCGAGAGGACGGACGATTCGACGAAGAGATCGTCCCAGTCGTCGCACCGACCCGCGGCGGCGAGGTATCGATCGCCCGCGACGAGCATCCCAGGGCGGACACGTCGCTCGAGGCCCTCGGCAGGCTGCGCCCGGTCATGATCAGAAGCGACCCCGGGGCCACGGTCACCGCGGGAAACGCGAGCGGGCAGAACGACGCAGCCGCAGCGTGCATAGTCACGACGCCGGCGCGAGCCGAGGAGCTCGGGCTCGCGCCCTACGCGAGGCTCGTCTCCTGGGCGACGGCTGGTGTCCCTCCGCGCACGATGGGAATCGGACCTGTCCCGGCGACGGCCAAGGCGCTCGATCGCGCGGAGCTGACCCTCGAAGACATGGACCTCATCGAGCTGAACGAGGCCTTTGCCGTGCAGGTGCTCGCCGTCACACGCGAGTGGAAGCTCGCGGCCTCCGACTTCGACCGGCTCAACGTGAACGGATCCGGCATCAGCTTGGGGCATCCGGTGGGAGCGACCGGCGGCCGCATCCTTGCCACGATGCTTCGCGAGCTTCGCCGCCGCGGGGGCCGGTACGCACTCGAGACGATGTGCATAGGTGGGGGCCAGGGACTCGCCGCAGTGTTCGAGCGGGTCTCGTGACCGACGAAGAGAAGGGACTGGGCGTTGGCGAACATCCTCGAGGTGGAAGGCCTGACGCGTCGTTTCGGTGCGATCACGGCCCTGGACGGTCTGTCCTTCAACGTGCCTTCCGGCCAGGTGGTCGGCTTCCTGGGTCCGAACGGAGCAGGCAAGACCACGACCATGCGCGCCGTGTTCGGATTGACCGACCTCGACGCGGGGACCGTGAGCTGGAACGGCTCGCTTGTCAGCAGTCGCCAGAGACGGCGCTTCGGGTACATGCCCGAGGAGCGGGGCTTGTACCCGGGGATGCTTGTCGGCGAGCAGCTCGAGTACCTGGCGCGACTGCACGGGCTGAGCACGGCCGGCGCCGGTCGTTCGGCCCGAGAATGGCTGGAGCGCCTCGGTGTGGCCGAACGGATCGGGAGCCGTGTCGACTCGCTGTCCCACGGGAACCAGCAGCGGGTGCAGCTCGCCGCGGCGCTCGTCCACGACCCGGAGCTCCTGGTCCTCGACGAGCCTCTGGCAGGCCTCGACCCGGTTGGTATCGAAGCGATCGGCGACGTGCTCGTGGACGAGGCACGCCAGGGCAGATGCGTGCTCTTCTCGAGCCACCAGCTCGACCTGGTAGAGGACCTGTGCGAAGCGGTCACGATCATCGACCACGGGCGGTTGGTCGTGAGCGGGAAGGTGGACGAGCTTGCCACGGCGGGTGCTCGTCGCCTGGTGGTCCGGGTCGAAGGAGATCGCCAGGGTGTTTGGGCGTCCGGCTTGTCCGGCGTCAGGTTCTCGGAGGCGAAAGCGGGCGCAGTCCGGTTGGTGCTCGATGAGTCCGTCGACAGTGACCTGGTGCTTCACGCCGCGATGAAG
>JAJYGW010000315.1 GCA_021790615.1 Actinomycetes bacterium
GCCAGCCTCCGCCAAGCCGTTCCCGCCTGACGACACCGATCGTGGACCAGGTCGACGTCCTTGTCGTCGGTAGTGGCGTCGCGGGGCTTACCGCCGCTCTGAGGCTCGCTTCCGAGAAGGGGACCTCCGTCGAGGTGGTGACCAAGGGCGCCGTTTCCTCATCGGCGACCAGAGAGGCACAGGGCGGCATCGCCGCAGTCATCGAAGACGACGAGGGGCTGATCGGGGAAGACTCGATCGGCCTCCACATCTCCGACACCCTTGCAGCGGGAGCCGGCCTGTGCGATGTGGACGCTGTGCGCGTGCTCGTCGAGGAAGGTCCCGTCCGGGTGCTCGAGCTCGTTGCTCTCGGCGCCGTCTTCGACCGCGAAGCGGGCGGAGCGCTCGCCCGGGCTCGCGAAGGGGGACATTCGGCAGCTCGTGTCGTCCATGCGGGAGGCGTAGCCACTGGCGCCGAGGTCGAGCGTGCCCTGGTCGCGGCGGCATCCGAGTGCCAGGCAGACGTTCTCGACCGGCATCTCGCCCTCGACCTGATCGTCGAAGGGGGGCGGTGCTGCGGCGTGTGGGCGCTCGATCCATCGGGGGCGAGGATCGAGCTGCGCGCTCGGAACACGATCCTCGCCACCGGAGGCGCCGGGCAGCTCTTCGCCGTCACGACCAACCCGACGGAGTCGACCGGTGACGGCATCGCCATGGCACTTAGGGCCGGGGTGGCGGTCGCCGACGTCGAGTTCATGCAGTTCCATCCCACTGCACTGCACCATCCGGTGATGCCCCGCCCGCTTCTGTCGGAGGCGCTGAGAGGGCATGGAGCGCTTCTCCGGGACTCCGAGGGAGAGCGTTTCGTCGACGAGCTTGCTCCCAGAGACGTCGTGTCGCGGGCGATAGCCAAGCGCATGGCGGAGCAGGGGGCCGACCACCTGTGGCTGGACGTGACCGGTCTCGAGCATTTCTCGGTGCGCTTCCCCACCATTGCCGCCTCTGTTGCCGGTGCAGGGCTCGACGCGAGCCACGACTGGCTTCCAGTCGCACCCGCGGCCCACTACCTCTCGGGCGGCGTCGTGACCGACCTGGACGGGGCTTCTGGCCTTCCAGGGCTCTGGGCTGCCGGTGAAGTGTCCTGCACGGGTGTCCATGGTGCCAACAGGCTTGCCTCCAATTCGCTCCTCGAAGGGCTCGTCTTCGGCGCGCGCGTGGCGGACGCCATCCTGCGCGGCAAGGTAGCCGCAGAGCTGACCGGGGTCTTCAGAGGGATGGCGTCCGAGGAGCGGCACGGTGACGGCACCATGCCGCTCCGTCTCGTTGCGGCGCGGACCTCCCCGCCAACCTCGTCGCGTGACGTTGGTGCGGCCGCGAGCTCGTCTTCTGGCGACAGCGAGAAGATGCGGATCGCTCTCCAGCACGCGATGACGCGCGGTGCCGGGGTCCTCAGGAGCGAGAGCGCGCTCGCCGGTGCGACGGAGACGGTCAGGGAGATCGAGGCTGCCCTGCCCGGAGTGGACGACCCGTGGGCGCGGGCGGAGCTCTCGAACCTCGTAGAGGTCTCCGGGGCGCTGCTGGCGTCGGCCACCGAGCGCCGCGAGACCAGAGGTGCGCACGCCCGTGCAGACTTCCCCGACCCCGACCCGGGTTGGCGCGTGCGGCTCGTACACGGGAGCATTCATCCGTGACGGAGGCAGTCGATCCCGTAGATCCGCCTCTCCTCGCCGTGCGCGAGGCGGTGTCTCGCGCCATTGCCGAAGACGTGCTCCCGCTCGGAGACCTGACAGCGATGCTCGTCCCGTCCGATGCGGTGCTCGACGCCTGGCTCGTGGCGCGGGAGGGCGGCGTGCTGGCCGGGAGGCTCTGCGCCATAGAAGCATTCGCGCAGGTCGACCCCGGCATCGCCGTCGATTGGCTTCTCCGGGATGCCAGCGTGCTTCGACCCGGCGAGAGGATCGCAGAGGTGCACGGACCTGCACGGTCGGTCCTGACAGCGGAGCGGACCGCTCTCAACTTCCTGTGCCACTTGTCCGGGGTGGCGACCTTGGCGCGGCGGTACGTGGAAGCGGTCGTCGCCGCGGGGAGGACCACCCGGGTTCTCGATACCCGCAAGACCACGCCCGGCCTGCGTGCCCTCGAGAAGGCGGCCGTCCGCGCAGGTGGCGCGTTCAACCACCGCGGGAGCCTTTCGGAGGCCGTTCTCGTCAAGGACAATCATCTCGGCGGCGTCGGCATCGCCGAGGCGGTCGCGAGGGCTCGGGAACGCTGGCCCGGCCGACTGGTGGAGGTCGAGTGCGACCGTGCCGAGCAGGTCGTGCAGTCGATCGAAGCTGGTGCGGGCGCTGTGCTCCTCGACAACATGGGCCCTGACGAGGTGCGGGAATGCGTGCGCGTCGCCGCCTCCGAGGCCAGGTACGGCAAGGTGCTGGTCGAGGTGTCGGGTGGCGTGAGCCTCGACCTTGCACCTGCATATGCCGAAGCGGGAGCGGACCTGATCTCGGTCGGAGCCATAACGCACTCGGCCCCCGCTCTCGACATCGGTCTCGATCTGGTGGGCGACGCCGGCGAGCGGGCGGCCACCTTGCGAGGGCAAGGCGGCCCGCGTGCGGGTGCACCCATCCGGGCTCGAATCGCGAAGAGGGAGGTTCCCTGAGATGCTTCTCGCGATCGACGCTGGGAACACGGACACCGTCGTTGGTCTCTTCACTACAGCGACAGACGAGAACCCCCCTGCTCGAAGCAGGCTCGTGCCGCCCGAACCACCTGAACCGGTGGGACTGACGCATCACTGGCGCCTGTCCACCGGGCACGCCACGACGCCCGACGAGCACGCGCTTCTCCTTGGTGAGCTGCTGGGCCTGGATGGCCTCGATCCGGCCAAGATCGTCACCGGGATCGCCGTGACGTCTTCGGTGCCGCGTGTCACAGCGGCGCTGCGCGAGATGGCTCGACGCTGGTTCGACGTGCCCAGCGTCGTCCTCGAACCGGGCGTCAGGTCGGGGATGCCGATCCTCTACGACAACCCGAAAGAGGTCGGAGCGGACAGGATCGCCAACGCCATCGGGGCGTATGACCTCTACGGCGGTCCCTGCGTGGTGGTCGATCTCGGAACGGCCACGACGTTCGACGCCATCTCGGAGGCAGGTGAGTACCTGGGAGGGGCTATCGTTCCCGGCGTCGAGATCAG
>JAJYGW010000083.1 GCA_021790615.1 Actinomycetes bacterium
TGGGCGAGCCGTCGCCTCGTCAGGCCATTGGCCGAGGTCGTGAGCGCCGCGACCGACGTCGCAGGCGGCGCCCTGAGCCGCCGCGTCCCCGACGACCCGGACCTCCAGCCGCTCGTGACGTCCTTCAACGAGATGGTGACGGCGCTGCAGAAGCGCATCGAACGCGACGCGCGGTTCGCGTCCGACGTGACCCATGAGCTGCGCTCACCCCTCACGACGATCGGAGCGTCCGTCGAGCTGCTCGACTCCTACAAGTCGCAGCTCCCCCCCGGCGGCGCCAAGGCAGTCGACACGCTCCACGTGGAGGTGGACCGGTTCTCGACGATGGTCCAAGAGCTCCTCGAGATGGCGACCGTCGACGCGGGCGCGGCCGCCCTGAACTTCACCGACATCCCGCTCGGCGATCTGGTCGAGCTGACCGTGCGCGGCTACGACCCCTCCATCCCGGTCACCTTCGCGCCCGGAGCCCGGCGAGTGCTCGTCCGCGGGGACAAGCGGCGCCTCCAGCAGGTGTTCTTGAACCTCCTCGACAACGCCGAGACACACGCCGGCGGGGCCGCCGGCGTGGTCGTCGACACGGACGGCGGCTGGGCG
The DNA here is from genome assembly GCA_021790615.1 of Actinomycetes bacterium. Next base: position 595 of record JAJYGW010000083.1, read on the forward strand.
ACGATCTCGGTCGACGACGCGGGGCCCGGCATCCCAGAAGAGGAGCGCGCCAGGGTGTTCGAGCGCTTCTACCGTGGCGCGGCGTCGGGGAAGCGAGGGGACACCGCGGGGGCCGGCCTCGGCCTGGCGCTCGTCGCCGAGCACGTTCGGGCGCACGGCGGCAGCGTGCGAGTTGCTGACAGCCCTGCCGGCGGCACCCGGATCAGCGTCCTCCTCCCGGTGGAGCAGGCGTGAGGCGATCGCGCGAGGGGCGGCTGTCCCGGCGCGCCGCAGCGTTGGCGTGCGGGACGCTCCTCGCGCTCGGGGTGTCCGCTTGCGGGCTGGGGGTCGACGCGTCACCCAGGTTGGTGAACCCCAAGCAGGTGCCCTTCGGGCTCCTCCGCCCCTCCACGCCGACGACGTCCCCGGCGTTCGTGGGCCAGTACGCCACCATCTACCTGGAAGGACCCCAGCGGCTCGTCGCGGTGAGCCGGGAAGTCCCCGCTCCAGTCACCGCCGCCCGCGTCCTGACCGCGCTCGGCCAAGGTCCGACCTCGGTGGAGGCTTCAGAGGGGCTCCAGAGCCCGATCTCCACCGCTGCCCCGCTCACCATCTGGCGCATCGGCACCACAAGCCTCACCGTGAACGTCGCGAAGGCGTTCACGACGCTCGCCGGCCAGAACCAGGCGATCGCCGTCGCCCAGCTCGTCTACACCCTCACCGCCCTTCCCGGCATCGACTCGATCGGGATCCGGATCAACGGCAAGAGAGCAAAGGTGCCGACGGGGAAGGGCACACTGAGCGGCGGCCCGCTCGACCGAGCGGACTACGCGACAGTCGCCCCCATTTGACCCGAGGCCCTGGGGCGACCTCCCCGCTCCGAAACGCAGCACAAGCACCTGACCGACACGCTCGGTCACCATCGCGAACGTCTCGCCGGCGTCGCGCGAGCGCCACACCTGACCGTCAGGCGTCCCGAGCGCCGCCTCACCCCGGCAGGCCGCGAGGCTGCCGGTGTCCAGGTTGTAGGGGAACGACTCGGGCAACCCACCTCGACAGGGCTCGAACGCGCTGCCGATCCGTGCTCGGAAGAGGCGCCCGTCGCGGGTCGACGGCCCGGTCGACGCCGTCACGTAGGCGAGGTCACCATCTACTGCAGCGGCACGACAGTAGGGCGCGTGCAGCCCTTCGGTCGTCCACTGCCACGTCATTCCGTCGTCGAGGCTCCACCCGAACCCCCGTGCAGCCGCTGCGACGATGCCACCTTGGCCGGCATGGAGCTCGTGCACGTCGACGTCAGCCGGCACGACGTTCGTCCACGTCGAACCGGCATCAGCCGACCGCCAGACCCCACCCACGTGGACACCGACGAGCCACGTCCCCGCCCCGGTGACCGCGATCGACCGGAGATCCGGCTCCCGACCTGCCGGGTTCCTCCACCCGCTCCGTCCGGGCAGCATGCCGAAGGACTCGATCGGCGAGAGCTCGGTTCCCGAAAAGCTCAGCTCGGCCAGCTGCGCGTTCTCGAGACCGACGAGCAGACCGCCTTCGACGACCGCGAGGCTCTGGCCCTTTTCCGGTCCGACCGACGCGACGGGCGCCAGCTCGTACTCCTCCACCCGCGCGACCCGGTCCCCGTCGAGAAGCGCGTAGGCCCGCTCCGCTCCACCGCCTGGTGCCACCGCGATCGCGGTGACCGAGACGTCCTCTGCGATGGTCAGCTGCCGATCCAGGTCCTCCATGTGGTCAGTCGTCCCGAGCAGCAGCACTGCACTGTCTTACACCCGATGACACCCAGTGGCACCCGCACGACGCAGCTGCGGCTTGGGCGAACCCCTGTCCTTCAGCGGCGTCAGGCGCTAGGCCCGTTTTCCGCACCGGAATCCGCCAAGGGGCGGCAATGGATCGCCAATCGGCCTTGTGATTCCTTGCGTCCTGGACATCCGACCACCCTGGGAATCTCGAGGTGTTGTGCCAACGAATAGTGATCACATGCTTGTGGTCTGCGATGGATCGATGGTAATGTTGTGCCAACATGTACACGAGGGTCAAGCGAGTTCGCCGAGGCGACCAGGTGCACGAGTACGTACAACTGGTCGAAGGCCACCGCGAAGGGGGGAAGGTCCGCCAGCGCGTTGTGGCAACTCTCGGACGGCTCGACGAGCTGAAGGCCTCCGGGCAGCTGGACCGCTTCGCAGGGTCGTTCGCCCGACTGGACCCTCCTTCGCCGGGAACGTGCAGGGACGTCGGCCCGCTGCTGCTCGTCGCGCACTACCTGCACCGGCTGGGCCTGTCCGGGCTGGTCGACGAGGTCGTCCCGATGCGCGGTCGCTCGCTGCTCACCCACGGTGAGGTCATCGCCGTCTTGGTCGCCAACCGCCTCTGCGGCCCCGCACCCCTCTACGACGTCTCGGGGTGGGCGTCTTCTGCCGGCGTCGCCGAGCTGTTGGGCGTGCCTGCAGGCCTGTTGAACGACGATCGTCTCGGCCGTGCTCTCGATGCGCTGGCGCCGCACGCAGAGGATCTGAGGGGCCGGCTTTTGTTGCGCACGATCGAGCGCTGCGAGATCGACGCCAGCCGGCTGCACCTCG